>JADLHM010000001.1 GCA_020848745.1 Deltaproteobacteria bacterium
ACCGTGAGCCGCCGCGAGCGCAAGGAGCGCGACCCGACCGCGTATCTGTGCGATACGCCGAGGGTCGCGCGACGCCGTCGATCGCGGATGGATCGCGATTCGCAGCCGAAACCGATCCGTGGCGCAGCCTCCTAGCGCCCGGGCGGCGCGGAGGCAAGCGCGGCGGCGGCCTCCGGCGTCAGGGCAGGTAGTACACCGGGTTCGGCAGCTTGAACGTGCGCTCGGCGAAGCCGCCGTCGAGATCGCTTTGCTGGTCGCCGAGGCTCAGCAGGATCGTGTAGCCCTCGTCGGCGAGGCGCCGACGTTCGGGCGCCTTGAAGTCGACCCCGCTCCGGAACTGCTTGTCGGCGGGCAGCATGATCAGACGATCCCAGGTGAATCCCTGCTCGCGGAGGTTGCGCTCGGTCACGGCGCGCACGTCCGGCGGCCGTCCGGTGAGGAAGAACACGGCGACGCCGAGTACGCGCGCGCGCTCGACGAGCCGGAGCGTCGGGAGGATCGCGACGCCGCCCGCCATGCCCTGCCAGGCGCGGATGCCGCAGGGCCCGTGCTCGAGATCGCAGGGTCCGTGGACGATGCGCGCCCAGCCGTTCAGGCGGTAGGCGCCCCAGTTGGAGAGCGCGGTCTCGTCGACGTCGAGGACGATCGCGGGACGTCGTACGAGCGGCGCGCGCTCGTCGAGCCACGCCGAGGCCGTCGCGACGACGCGCGCGACGTCGGCCTCGTAGCGTCCGGAGTCGAGGTATTCCGTGATGCGCCGCTGCGTCTCGTAGAGCGTGGGAACCGCCGCGGAGCGCTCGGGAGCGGGGCGCGCCGGCTGGCGCGCGGGCGCGCAGCCGAGCGCCGCGGCGGCGAGGGCGAGCGCGACGCCGCGGCGCGCGCGGCGGAGGACGGCGTTCGGGTGGGCGCCGCTCACAGCGGCGTCGCCGCGAGCTTCGCGTAGCCGTCGAGGATCGGCAGCACCTCGGCGCGCGGCTTCGGGGGGACCCAGAGATTCACGCGCGTGACGCCGGCCCCGGCGAACCGCCGCATCACCTCGGGGTCGGGCGGTGCGCCGAAGACCGACACGGGGAAATCCTCGGGCCGCTTGCCGGCGGCACGGGCGCGCTCCGCGAGGTCCTTCGTACCCGAGAGGATCTGGTCGGGATTGAAGCCGATCGGGATCCAGCCGTCGCAGAAGTCGACGACGCGCTGGCGCGCCCTCGGGGTGTCGCCGCCCATGAGGATCGGCGGGTGCGGCTTCTGGACGGGCTTCGGCCACGACCACAGCGGGTCGAAATCCACGAACTCCCCGTGGAACTCGGCCTCGTCCTTCGTCCAGATCTCCTTCATCGCGAGCACGCGCTCGCGCAGCAGCTTCCAGCGCGTCTTGAAGGCCGTGCCGTGGTTCTCCATCTCCTCGGCGTTCCAGCCGCCGCCGATGCCGAAGAGGAGCCGGCCGTTCGAGAGGAAGTCGACGCTCGCGACCTCCTTCGCGGTCGTGATCGGATCGCGCTCGACGACGAGGCAGATGCCGGCACCGACCTTGATCTTCTTGGTGACGGCGGCGGCCGCCGCCAGCGTCACGAAGAGGTCGTGGGTGCGCGCATACTCCTTCGGGAGCTCGCCGCCGCCCGGATAGGGGCTCCGCCGGCTCGCCGGGATGTGGGTGTGCTCGGGGAAGAAGACCGACTCGAAGCCGCGCGCCTCCGCCTCGATCGCGAGCTCGTCGGGACGGATCGCGTAGTCGGCCGCGAACATCAGGATGCCGAAGTGCATGACTTCCACCCTCCTCTGGCGGACTCACGTAGCGGACGTTCCGCTTCGAATCCACTTCGGCGGCACGATGAGGGGAGTCGGGCGCCCGGTCATGCGGCCGCGCTCTGCAACGCCGTGCAGAGCTCGGTCAGGGCCTCGTGCAGACCCTCGCTGACCAGATGCGGATCGGGCAGCAGCTCGGGACAGGCCAGCACGCCGACGTAGAGGCGCCCGAGGTAGCTCCATGCCGTGACGTTCAGCGCGGCGCCCTGGATGATGGGGCCGACCGAGTAGATCGCTGCGAGGCGGCCGTCGGACCAGCCGAGGGACTCGCGCGGTCCGGGCACGCACGAAACGATCAGGTTGACGGGCGGGCGATGGCGATCGGCGATCCGCCACCGCGAGTACTGCCGCACACACCAGCCGAGCAGCCGCGGCGGCGCGTATTCGGCCCATGCGCGATAGAGCTCGGGTCCGAGCGTTTCATGCTGCGCCTTGTCGGCTTGCATGCCTTCGTGGATCGCCCGCAGGCGCGCGATCGGGTCGACGACGTCGGTCGCGAGCGACGTGAAGATGTTCGACAAGCAGACCGGCCACCGACAGGCCCCACGGAATCTGGAGCACGAGCGGGAACACCGGCGTGCGAATCCGCTGCATGCCGAGGAGCCGCCCGATCCATTCGCCGCGCGTGACGACGATGAGGGAGTCGTGTCCGCCGTGCGACACGACGGGCACGACCGGCACGTGTGGTCACGTATCCGAACGCCACCTGCGCTTCCGGGTCCGCGAATCCGAGCGAGCCGCCCGCTCCGGTGTGCCCGAAGGCGCGCGGGCCGCAGGCCGGCGCCAGCATCGGCGATAGCATGAACCCCGCGCCGTAGCGCGTCGGGAGCAGCAGCACGCGGTCGGGTCCCTCGGCGTGGACGCGGGTGGCGGCGGCGACGGTCGCGGGGGCGAGCAGCCGGGCGCCGTCGATCTCGCCGACGCACGTCGCGTAGAGCCGCGCCAGGGCGCGCGCGCTCGTGACGCCGTTCGACGACGGCATCTCCGCCGCGAGGACCTCGGGCCGATTCCACATCTCGTCGTACGCGAAGAGGCCGGACGGTCCGCTCATCACGCGCTCCATGAGCGAGTCGGCGGGGATCCACGACAAGAGCCCGGGGGCTTCCGGGGGGAGGATGCGGGCTGCGCGCGACAGCTCGGCCGCCGGCAGGCCGACCCAGCAGTCGAGGCCGAGCGGCGCCGCGATCTCCTCGCGGAGGTAGGCGCCGAGGGAGCGCCGCGTGGCCCGCCGCACGACCTCTCCGACGCTCCAGCCGTGGATACCGTGCGTCGCCAGGGAGGTCAGCCGAGGGCCTCGAGTCGTCCGTTACGCGCCGGCGCGCGCGAGTGTGGACACGCCGAGCGCCTCGCCACGCTCCTCGATCTCGCGGATCACGCGCTCGAGGTGGCGGTCGACGTGCTGCATGTACTCGTAGAGCCCCTTGTGCACGATCGCGAAGCCGATGGCGTCGGCGAGGCGCGAGGGGTTCTTCCAGAGCGTCGTGCCGAGCAGCGACAGCGTGAACCAGGCGCGGCGCGGGCTCGCCGCGACCACCGTGTCCCGGAGGATGCGGCCGAGCAGCATCCACTCGTCCTTCCGCACCCGGAAGCCGTCGCCGACCTGGCGGCCGCGGTTCAGGATGAACTCGAGCGTGCGCCGGCGGTAGTTCCGGAACTCGTAGAGATCGGCGATGAGCGTACGGTAGCCCTTGTAGAACTCGATCCGGCTCATCGCCTTCGGGAGGATGTTGGAGAAGATGAACTGGTCTCCCACCGACTCGGCGACCAACCGACCCTCCTTCGCCATGCGGTCGTGGAGCGGCGTCTTCGGCATCGCCTGCAGCATGCCGGTCATCGAGACGGGGATGCGCGCATCCTGGATGAAGCGCAGCTGCTCCGCGAAGATCGACTCGTCGTCGTGATCGAAGCCGACGATCATGCCGGCCTGCACCTGGATGCCGTACTCCTGGATCTTGCGGACGTTCTCGACCAGGTCGCCGCGCATGTTCTGCGTCTTGTGGGTCTCGAGCAGCGAGGCCTTCCGCGGGCTCTCGATGCCGATGAAGATCGTCGTGAAGCGGGCCGCGCGCAGGAGCTCGAGCAGCTCCGCGTCCTGCGCCACGTTCAACGACACCTCGGTGTTGAAGTGCATCGGATGGTCGTTGGCGGCGCTCCAGTCGGCGATCGCGCGCAGCAGCTCCTTGGCGTGCTTCTTGTTGCCGATGAAGTTGTCGTCGACGAGGAACACCTGCGTCGCGCCGAGGCGATGACACTCCTCGACCTCCGCCATCACCTGCGGCACCGACTTCACGCGCGGCCGACGCCCGTAGACGACGATGATGTCGCAGAACTCGCAGTTGAAGGGGCAGCCGCGCGCGAACTGGATCGTCATCGCGTGGTAGCGGTCGACCTTCAGGAGGTCGAAGCGCGGCGTCGGGGAAGCGGTGAGGTCCGGCTTCTCGCGCGGGCGGTACTCGGCGTACCAGTGCCCGGCTTCGAAGTCGGCGAGGAATCGGGGCCAGGTCTCCTCGGCCTCGTCCACGAAGAGCACGTCGCACCGCCCGTGCAGCTCCTCGGGACAGAGCGAGGCGTACGGTCCTCCGATCACGACGAAGCGGCCCCGGCGGCGGAACTCGTCGGCGATCTCGAGCATGCGCTGCTTGTGCACGATGTAGCCGGTGACGCCGACGATGTCGGCTTCGACGTCGAAATCGACCTCCTCGACGTTCTCGTCGCAGAGGGTGACCTCGTGCTCCGGCCCCGTGAGCCCCGCGACCGTCGGCATCGAGAGGTTCGGGAAGATGCAGCTCTTTCCGAGGCTCGGGAGGATGCGGTCGTACGTCCAGAAGCTTTCGGGGTTCCGCGGAGTGACCAGATGGATCTTCACGACGCCTCCCTTCCTCTCCGACGCACGGGGGAATCGACTTCGTTGCGCGGCACCCGGGGGGTCGGGTCGGACCGACGCTCCTATGTGGCCGCTCGGTTCGGGGGAGTCAATCGATGCTGACGGCAGCGTTTCCACTGCGGTATCGATCGCGCGGCCGAGGACCGAACGACCGCCCGCTGCTCGGGACCACCCTCCGCCGGCGCTGACATCCGTCATCGCCATTGCCGGTGCCGCGCACTGGCGGCCGACCGAGCGGTTGGGGCAGGTGCTGTCGTGATGATCCGGGCCCGCTTCGAGGTGGCGGAGGACGACTGCATCGGCTGCGGCCTCTGCGAGAAGCGGGCGCCGGAGAACCTCCGGATGCCTGCCGGCGGGGTCGTCGCCACCGTCGTGAAGCAGCCGGCGGACGAGGCGGAAACGTCGGCGTGTCAGGAGGCGGCCGACTACTGTCCCATGGGGGCTCTCCACCCCCTCGAACCGAGCTGACGGCACCACCGTGGGCTCGCCGCAACGAGAGAGGTGGTCATGACGCTCGACGAGATCGTGGTTCCGATTCGGACGCTCTGGAAGTTCGACTACGACGCCAACGTGAAGGCCCTGCGCGACCTGTACGAGGTCGCCAAGAAGCAGCAATGGAATGCGGCCACGGACGTACCGTGGCACCTCGAGACCGATCCCGAGGCGGTCGGCGTCATCCCCGGCCCGGGGGGCGATCCGCTCAAGGAGTTCCAATTCATTCAGGACCTGCCGCCGCGCCAGAAGGTGGAGCTCGACAAGCGCCGCTCGGCCTGGACCCTCTCCCAGATGCTGCACGGCGAGCAGGGCGCGATGCTGTGCTGCGGTCAGCTGGTCGACGTGATCCCGGACATGGACGGCAAGTTCTACGCCTCGACGCAGGTCGTCGACGAGGCGCGCCACGTCGAGGTCTTCCACCGCTACATCCAGCGCCTCGACCGCGTCTACCCGCTCATGGCGCCGCTCAAGAGCCTGCTGAACGCCGTCATCAGCGCGGAGCTCTGGCAGATGAAATGCGTCGGCATGCAGGTCATCGCCGAGAGCCTCGCGATGGGCTCCTTCAAGCTCATGAAGGCCGGGACGAAGGACGAGGTCCTCGCCCGCGTCGTGGATCTCACGGCGCAGGACGAGGCGCGCCACGTGTCGTTCGGTCTCATCTACATGAAGGAAGAGCTGCCGCGGATGTCGGAGGATGCGCGCACCCGCGTCGAGGATTTCGCCGTGGCCGCGCTCCGGATGCTGTGCTCGCCGGAGGCGCAGATGGCGTTCGGAGAGCCGCTGTTCGCGATCTTCCGCGAGGTCGGGATCGACACCGACGTCGCCATGAAGGAGATGCAGGCGAAGTTCCTCGACCCGGCGTTCCGCGCGCGCCAGCCGAATCCGTTCCGCGACTACGTCATCCCGCAGCTGCAACGGCTCGGGCTGATCACCGACCGGACGGCGCCCGCCTACCGCGAGATGGAGCTGATCCAGTAGCCCGGGGACCGGCGAGGCCGAGGGGAAGGCATCTCATGGCGTGGCGTCGAAGCACTCCGCGACGACGTCGCTCCCGCGCCCGTCACGCGGTGCGTTGCGATGGCGATCAGGACGCCCGCTCCGTGAACACCGGCGCGAAGCCGCCGCCGGCGGTGCGGAAGTTCGTCGTCTGCCCCTGGTAGAGGCGCGCCGCGGTCAGTTGCACGGCGCCGTCGTAGACGTAGGCGCGGACGTCGAGCTTGAGCGGCACCTCGCGGTCCTCGATGCGGATCGTGCGCTCGCTCGGTGGGACGATCTCCTGCGCGACGTAGGGGCGCGCGAGGATCGCGTCCCACGTCCCGCGCGTGAGCTTGTCGCCGCGGTAGGCCGCTTTGCTGCCGTACCCTTCGACGGGCTTGAAGAACCACCGCTTGCGATCGCGCCAGAGCTCGTCGGCGCGCGCCGGGTCGACCGCGATCGTGCGCGGCACGCCGTCCGCGAGCACGGCGATCGCGTCCTGCGCGACGCCCCAGCCGCGCAGCCGCTCCGGGTCGGAGAAGACGGTGAGGTGGCGCTTGTCGGCGTAGCGGGCCCAGGCGTGCGGGTTCGGCGTCAGGACGACGTGGCCGGCCTCGTAGGCGGCACGGAGGGCGGCGCTCGCGGGGGTCGCGAGGAGGAAGTCGGTGAGCCGGTTGTAGACCAGGTCGATGCGCTCGCCGCCGGCCACGAGCGCGCTCCCCTCGTGGCGGAGCGCGGCGACGTCGGTCACGGTCGCGCGCAGCCCGGCGCGTCGGAAGAGCTCCTGAAACAGCAGGAACTCGGGGTAGAGGTACTGCTCGGCGGGCGCCTCATCGACGATCGCGATCGACCCGAGCGGCGCGTCGCCGCGCTGGCGCCGCCATTCGGCGCGGAACATCGCGAGGAACGCGTCGCCGAGCGCCGCAGGAGAGGTCGCGGCTCCCAGCACCGTCTCGACGTCGGCGCAGCACGCCTGCTGCGCCGTCGCCAGCACGGTGTTCAGGAGCGCCCCGCCCGCGTTGGTGTTGATCTCGATCAGCGCCGGGCCGCGCCGTCCGAGGTGGAAGTCGTAGCCGAGGAAGACGCCGCGCGGGCCGGGGTCGCGGTGCGCGATCGGCGGGGCGAGGTCGCGCGTCCACTCGCCGAACGGCGCCGAGGCGATCACCGTTTCGAGCGCCGCGACGATCCGCGCGATCCGGTCGAGGTGGGCGCGGGCGAGGAACACCGGGCTCGACGAGAAGAGGTGCGGCCGGTCGCGCCGGATGTCGTCGTAGATGCCGTGCGTGAGGGCGCTCGACTCGAGCGCCCCGCGCAGCTTCGCCGCGTCGACGGCGATGCAATGGCAGCTCTGGTTGAGTGTCTCGAACGGGTCGACGGACTCGGGTGGGGAGGGCGCGGCCATGCGCGTCCGACGTATCACCGACCGGGCGCCGTCGAAACGTCGGCGCGGCGATCGGAGAGCCGCCCTCCGGAGGGGCGTGCGGCGGCGGGCCCGCCGGCGCGCGCGCTCAGGTCCAGGCCAGGCGCGCGCGCGTCGCCCAGTACGTTCGGGGCGGCTCGGCGAGCATGCGGAGCGCGGTGCGCGCCCCTTCGGCGAGCGGGCGCCCGACGGCGGCGACGTGTCCCGCGAGCTGCTCGGTGGTCGCCGCGCCGGAGAGCGCGACGTCGATCTCCGGCTGCGCCGCGACCCAGGCGAGCGCGAGCTCGGCGATCGTCGCGCCGGCGGCGGCCGCGATCCGCCGGAGCCCGGCGACGAGCACCGCATCCTCGGCCCGGTCGTTCGCTTCGGTGAGCCTCCCGTTGGCGTGCACCTCCTTGGCGATCACGCCGACGCCTTCCGCGCGGGCGGCGGCGAGGAGCGGCAGGAGCGAGGGCTCGAGCACGTTCACCGTCGCCTGCACCGCGTCGAAGACGCGCTCGCCGTCCACGCGCGCCCTGAGCGCGAGGGCGAGCGCCCGATCGGAGGTGGGACCGCTCAGCGACAGGCCGAGCGCGCGGCAGGCGCCCGCGCGACGCGCCGCCACCATCGCGGCGAGGAGCTTTCCGTCCTCGAGGCATCTCGACTCCGCGGTTGCGCTGTGGATCTGGTAGAGGTCGAGCCGTGCGCCGAGGAGCGCGCGCGTCTCGTCGAGCTGGTGCTCGAAACGGGCGAGCGAGAGCTCCTTCTCCTCGTGAACGGCGGCGTCGACGGTCCAGCCGGCGGTGTAGCGGTAGCCCCACTTGCTGCCCACCGTCATCGCGCCGGCGGGGACGCCGGGCGCGGCGAGCCAGCGTGCCAGGAACTCCTCGGCCCGGCCGTAGCTGCGGGCGACGTCGAAGTAGCGGACGCCGCTCGCCCATGCGGCGTCGCAGAGCTCGGCGGTGCGCGCGGCGAGCGCCTCGGGGGTGCGCTCGCGCGGCAGGTCGCGGGCGCGGCCGAGCGTGATGTACCCGGGCCGGCCGACCGCGGCGAGCCCGAGCCCGAGCCGCGACACGGTGAGCCCGCTGCCTCCGAGCGTCCGGAGCGGGATCACTGCATCGTCGCGAACGTGTTGCAGTCCGCGACCGTGCCGCGCTCCATGCCGCGCCGGAACCACTCGACGCGTTGCTCGGACGAGCCGTGCGTCCACGTCTCGGGGTTCACCCGCGCGCCGGCCTGCTTCTGGATGCGGTCGTCGCCGACCGCGGCGGCGGCGCCGATGCCTTCCTCCACGTCGCCGCGCTCGAGGATGTCGCGTTGGCGGGTCGAGTGCGCCCAGATGCCGGCGAAGCAGTCGGCCTGGAGCTCGAGGAGGACGGAGAGCTGGTTGGCGGCGTCGGGCCGGCGCTGCTGCATCTCGCGCACGCGCTCGGAGAGGCCGAGCACGTTCTGCACGTGGTGGCCGATCTCGTGCGCGATCACGTAGGCCTGCGCGAAGTCCCCGGGGGCGCCGAAGCGCTCGCGCAGCTCGCGGTAGAAGCCGAGGTCGATGTAGACCTTCTCGTCGGCGGGGCAATAGAAGGGGCCCATCGCCGACTCGGCGAAGCCGCAGCCCGAGCGGACGGTGTCGGTGAAGAGGACGAGCTTCGTCTTGCGGTAGTTGCGGGCGGCGACGGGGAACGTCTGTTCCCACGTGCCCTGCACGTCGTCGAGCACGAACGAGACGAACTCGACGAGCTGCTCCTCGTCGGGTGACGACTGGTACGGTCCGCTCGCCTCGCGTCCGCCGCTGTCGATGCCGCTCCCGGCGCCGAGGATCGAGAAGAAGTTCTGGCCGGTCGCGAGGCTCAGGACGAGGAGCAGGATGGCCCCGCCGACGCCGATGCGGAGGCCGCCGCCCGTGCCGCGTCGATCTTCGAGGTCCTCGCTCCGTCCGCCCGGGGTCCAGCGCATGCCCGGCAGCTAGCGCGGCAGGTGCGCGAGAGCAAGCTCGCGGCGTGGTGCGCGCCGTCGGTTGCAGCTCGTTTCCGTGCTTGGTACGCACGGCCGATGTCCGCGCCGCTCGTCGCCTGTCTCGACCTCGAAGGCGTCCTCGTTCCCGAGATCTGGATCGGCGTCGCCGAGGCGACCGGCATCGCGGAGCTCCGCCGAACGACCCGCGACGAGCCCGACTACGACGCGCTCATGCGCGGCCGGCTCGCCATCCTCGAGCGCGAGGGGCTCGGCATCGCCGACATCCAGAAGGTGATCGCCGGCATGCGGCCGCTCGCGGGCGCGCCCGCGTTTCTCGATTGGCTGCGGACGCGGGCCCAGGTGATCATCCTCTCCGACACCTTCATGCAGTTCGCCCAGCCGCTCATGGCGGCGCTCGGCTATCCGACGCTCTTCTGCAACGCGCTCGTCGTCGACGACGCGGGCCGCGTCCGCGACTACACGCTCCGCATCGCCGACGGGAAGCGCAAGGCCGTGATGGCCTTGAAGCTCCTGAACTTCCGCGTCGTGGCGGCGGGCGATTCCTACAACGACACGACCATGCTCGACGAGGCCGATCGCGGCATCCTCTTCCGTCCGCCCGACAACGTCATCCGCGACTTCCCCCAATTCCCCGTCACGCGCACGTACGACGAGCTGCGCGCGGCCTTCGAGGCCGCCGACCGTCAGACCGCCTGACCCGCGAGGCTTCCCATGCATTTCGACTACAGCGACAAGGTGAGGGCTCTCCAGCAGCGCGTCGGCGACTTCATGGAGCGGCACGTCTATCCGAGCGAGGAGACGGCGCTCCGCCAGTCGAACGAGGGCGAGCGCTGGCAGCCGCTGCCGATCGTCGAGCAGCTGAAGGAGAAGGCGAAGGCCGCGGGGCTCTGGAACCTCTTCCTCCCCGAGAGCGAGCTCGGCGCCGGGCTCACCAACCTCGAGTACGCGCCGCTCGCCGAGATCATGGGACGCTCGCCGATCGCGTCCGAGGCGTTCAACTGCTCGGCGCCCGACACCGGCAACATGGAGGTGCTCGTCCGCTACGGCACCGCCGAGCAGAAGAAGCAGTGGCTCGAGCCGCTGCTCCAGGGGAAGATCCGCTCCGCGTTCGCGATGACCGAGCCGGCCGTCGCCTCGTCGGATGCGACCAACATCGAGGCGAGGATCGTCCGCGACGGCGACGACTACGTCATCAACGGGCGCAAGTGGTGGACGTCGGGCGCCGGCGACCCGCGCTGCAAGATCATGATCTTCATGGGCAAGACCGCCCCCGACAGCCCGGACCGCCATCGCCAGCAGTCGATGATCCTGGTGCCCATGGACACGCCGGGCGTGAAGATCGAACGCATGCTCTCGGTCTTCGGCTACGACGACGCGCCGCACGGCCACGCCGAGGTGTCGTTCGACAACGTGCGCGTGCCGGCGTCGAGCATGCTGCTCGGCGAGGGCCGCGGTTTCGAGATCGCGCAGGGCCGGCTCGGGCCGGGGCGCATCCACCACTGCATGCGGACGATCGGCCTCGCCGAGCGCGCCCTCGAGCTCATGTGCAGGCGCCTCATGACCCGCGTCGCCTTCGGCAAGGAGCTCGTGCACCACAACGTGTGGCAGCAGCGCATCGCCGATGCCCGCATCAACATCGAGCAGTGCCGCCTCCTGACGCTCAAGGCCGCGTACATGATGGACACCGTCGGCAACAAGGTGGCGCGCGCCGAGATCGCGATGATCAAGGTGGCGGCGCCGCGCATGGCGCTCGCGGTGATCGACGACGCCATACAGGCGTTCGGCGGCGCGGGCGTGTCGCAGGTGACGCCGCTCGCGGGCATGTGGTCGGGGGTCCGGACCCTTCGCTTCGCCGACGGTCCCGACGAGGTCCACAAGAACCAGATCGCGAAGCTCGAGCTGCGAAAGTACGTGTGACGCGGCGCGCCTCGTTTCCCGGGGGCGGCCCGATCACGAGTGTGCGGGATTGACTGGCGCGCCGCGTGCCGGTCTCTTTGGTCCAAGTCTTCTCGTCTCCCAAGGAGGGCTCCCCATGCGTTCACCGATCAGGATCTCCGTCGGCGGAGCCCTCGCGCTCCTGATGATCGCGGCGAGCGTCGCGCACGCGGAGCCCACGCGCTGCAAGGCCACCGTCGTGCGCAACGCGGCGAAGTTCCTGCAGAGCAAGGCGACGGCGGTCGCGAATTGCGAGCGCGACATCGTGCTTGGCCGGCTGCCCGGATCGACCGACTGCCATACCGAGACGCGGGCCGCGGCGGCGATCGCCAAGGCGGCCGACCGGATGCGCGCGAAGATCGCCGGGGCGTGCGGCGGCGCCGATCAGGTATGCGGCACGCCCGACGGCGACGACGCGCCGGGGGCGATCGGCTGGGGGGCGGTCTGTCCGAACTTCGAGAACGGCGCGTGCGGCATGGCGGTCGCGCATTGCGGGGACGTGGTCGAGTGTCTCCAGTGCATCAGCGGGGCGGCCATCGATCAGGCGGCGTCGCTCTTCTACGACGGGTTCGCGCCGTCGGCGCCGAGCAGCGACGTGAACCGCTGCCAGCGCGAGATCGGACGCAGCGCGATCGCCTTCATGCGCAGCAAGGCGCTCGCGCTCGCGAATTGCTGGACGAGCGTCAACCTGGGCCGGGCGACCGGCCCGTGTCCGGTGCCGGGCGACGGCAGGGCCGCGAACGCGATCGCGAAGGCGGAAGCGCGCAAGGTCACGAACATCTGTCATGCCTGCGGCGGCAACGACGGCCGCTGCGACGGCGTCAGCGACCTGACGGCGGCGACGATCGGCTTCGCGTCGAGCTGCCCCGCGGTGACCGTCCCGGGCGGGGCCTCCTGCGCCGGCGGGATCACGACGCTGCAGGACATCGTCGACTGCGTCGACTGCGTCGCCGAGTTCAAGGTCGACTGCGCCGATCGTGCCGCGGTGCCGTGGGGCGCGGCGTATCCCGCCGAGTGCAATCTCGGCATGCCTGTAACGACACCGACTCGGACCGCGACCCCGGCCACGACGGCGACCCCGACGAGCGGCGCCGCGACGGCGACCCCCACCGTCACCCGCACTCCGACCCCGACCGCGACGACGCTCGCGCCGACCCCGACCGTCACGCAGACCCCGACGCCGGGATTGTGCGGCAACGGCCTGTTCGACGCGGGCGAGGACTGCGACGCGAGCGCCGGCGTCACTTGCCAGGCGGGCGCGAACACGAGCGCCGCGTTCACCTGCAGCCCGACCTGCCAGTGCGCGTGTCCGACCAAGGTGACGTTCACGGGCGACGCGAACGATCCGGCGAGCGTGCTCGATACCGGCTGGACCGGCATCTCGCACCGCGCGCCCATCATCTCGAACGGCGAGGTGACGCTCGCGCTCTCCGGGTGCAGCGGCATCAACCGGCCGTGCGGCGTCTGCACCATCAGCGGTCCGATCGCCAACCCGCAGGCGGGCGCCGGGCAGATCGACAATCACCGCTGCACCAATGATCAGTCGCGGCGCTGCACGACCGACGCGACCTGCACGCCGCGCAGTTGCTTCGGCGGCGCGAACCACGGCGCGACGTGCAGCAACGACAGCCAGTGCCCGGGCGGCACCTGCCCGGCCGCCGGCACGTGCCAGTGGTTCTTCGGGTCCAATCTGCCGCTCGCCGCGGGCGGGGTGACGACCTGCGTGGTGAATCGCTTCAACGGTTCGATCAGCGGCACGGCGAACATCGAGAGCGGCCAGTCGTCGAACAC
>JADLHM010000002.1 GCA_020848745.1 Deltaproteobacteria bacterium
GCGGCGCGATCACCTCGAACGAGGGATTCTCGGTGGTGGCGCCGAGGAGCACGATCGTGCCGTTCTCGACGTGGGGCAGGAAGGCGTCCTGCTGCGCCTTGTTGAAGCGGTGGATCTCGTCGACGAAGAGGATCGTGGCGCGACCGTGCAGGCGTTGACGCTCGGCGGCCGCCGCGACGATCTCGCGCAGCTCCTTCACGCCCGACAGCACCGCGGAGAAGGCCACGAACTCGGCGTCCGCGGCGCGCGCCAGCAGATGCGCGAGCGTGGTCTTGCCCGTGCCGGGTGGTCCCCAGAGGATCAGGGAATGCAGGCGGCGGCTCTCGATCATCTCGCGCACGATCCGCCCCGGTCCGAGCAGGTGCTCCTGGCCGACGATCTCGTCGAGGGTCGCCGGTCGCATGCGCTCGGCGAGGGGTGCGCGACGTCGGCGCTCACGCTCGCCGTGGGCGGCGAAGAGATCGCTCGTCGGCTCGGGGCGTTTCACGGCGGCCGACCGTACCACAGACGCGTCGCCGGATCGCCATCGGGTTGCCATTTCGCCATCCCCCCACCATAACCGGGCGCATGCCGGAGACGCCGAGGACCGTCGGTCTCGTCGTGAAGCGGGGGCGGGCCGAGGCGGCGACGCTCGCGGCGACCATCGCCGCCCGCCTGCGGGCGCGCGAGGTGCGCGTGCTCGTGGAGGCGGAGCTCGGGGAGCTTCCCGAGGTGCGGGTCGTCGACAAGCCGACCATGGCCCGCACGGCGGACCTGATCGTCGTGTTCGGCGGCGACGGGACGTTGCTCGGCGTCGCGCGGCTCGCGGGTCCGCGGGAGCTGCGCGTGCTCGGCGTGAACCTCGGCGGGCTCGGATTCCTGACCGAGGTTTCGACGAGCGATGCCTTGCCGACGCTCGACCGGGTGTTCGCGGGCGACTATCAGCTCGATCGCCGCACGACCCTCGCCGTTCGCGTGCTGCGCGGCGGGACCGCCGTGGCCGCGTCCCAGGTCTTGAACGACGCGGTCATCAACAAGGGCGCGCTCGCGCGCATCATCGACCTCCATACGTCGGTCGACGGCGAGTACCTCTGCGTCTACAAGGCCGACGGCCTGATCGTCGCGACGCCGACCGGGTCCACCGCGTACTCGCTGTCCGCGGGGGGGCCGCTCGTCGGTCCCGGCGTCGCGGTCGTGCTGCTGGCGCCGATCTGCCCGCACACGTTGACCCTGCGGCCCCTGGTGCTCGCCGACAGCTCGGTCGTGCGGGTGCAGCTCCGGGCTCCGGATCAGGAGGTGTTCCTCACGCTCGACGGACAGGAGGGCATCCCGCTCCGCGACGGCGACGTCGTGGAGGTGGCGCGCTCGCCGCACGTGGTCGCGCTGGTGCGCACCGTGCCGCGGAGCGTGCTCGGCGTCCTGCGCGACAAGCTGCACTGGGGCGAACGCTGACGCGATGCTGAGGGAGCTCAGGATCCGGTCGCTCGCCGTGATCGAGGACCTGGAGATCGGATTCGAGCCGGGCTTCAACGTCGTCACCGGCGAGACCGGCGCCGGCAAGACGATGCTGATGCGCGCGCTCGGGCTCGTGCTCGGGGGCCGCGGCGGCGCGGAGCTGGTGCGCGAGGGGGCGAAAGAAGCCGAGATCGAGGCGCTCTTCGCCGGGACCGCGGTCGCGGCCGCGATGGCCGCGCTCGCGGATGATGCCTCGAGCGACGGCGGCGAGCTCGCGGTGCGTCGCGTCGTGAGCGCGACCGGGCGGCAGCGTGCCTACGTCGACGACCGCTTGGTCACGACGACGCGCCTCGCGGAGATCGGCGAGCGGCTGGTGCACGTGTACGGCCAGCACGAGCATCAGTCGCTGCTGCGCGCCGAGACGGCCCGGCTCCATCTCGACGCCGTCGTCGGGCTCGGGAGCCCGGTCGCCGCGATGGCGAGCCGCTTTCGCGCGCTCGTCGAGGTCGAAGACCGCCTGGCGGCGTGCGTGGCGGGAGCCGCCGGCGTCGAGGCGCGCCGGGAGCTTCTCGCGTTCCAGTGCCAGGAGCTGGCGCGCGTCGCGCCGCGCGGCGGGGAGCTCGAGGAGCTGGAGCGCGAGCGCGAGGTGCTCCGGCATGCCGAGCGCCTGCGCGACGCGGCGGCCGAAGCGGAGGGCGTCCTGTACGCGGGCGAGGGCGCGGTGCTCGACGTGCTGGCGCGCGCGGCGCATCGGCTCGGCGAGCTCAGGACGCTCGATGCGGAGCTCGGCATCGCGGCGGATCTCCTGGCGGAGGTGCGGCCGGCGATCGAGGATGCGGCGCTTCGCGCCGGGGCGCGGGCGCGGGCGATCCAGGCCGATCCGGCCCGGCTCGAGCAGGTCGAGGAGCGCGTCGCGGCGCTCCAACGGCTCGCGCGCAAGCACGGCTGCACTCCGGAGGAGTTGCCGGCCCGGCGCGAAGCGCTCGAGCGGGCGCTCGCCGAGCTCACCGCCGGCGACGCCGACCCGGCGGCGCTCGAGGCCGCCGCCGACGCCGCCGCGGCCGAAGCGTGGGCCGCCGCCGACGCGCTCACCGCCGCGCGGGTACGGCATGCCCCCGAGCTCGCGCGCCGCATCACCGACGGCATGCGCGAGCTGGCGCTCGGAAGCGCACACCTCGAGCTCGTCCTCGAGCCGCACCGGCCGACCGCAGCCACGCCCGGCCGGCACGTCCGGAACGGAGTGGCGCTCGCGGCGGCGGGCGCGGAGCAGGTGACATGGATGTTCGCGCCGAACCCGGGCGAGAGCGCGCGGCCGCTCGCCAAGGTCGCCTCGGGCGGGGAGCTTTCCCGGATCATGCTGGCGATCAAGGCGGCGACCGCCGGCGCGACCGACGTACCGACGCTCCTCTTCGACGAGGTCGATGCCGGGATCGGCGGCGCGGTCGCCGAGACCGTCGGCCGGAAGCTCGCCGCGCTCGCGGTCGAACGGCAAGTGATCTGCATCACGCACCTGCCGCAGATCGCCGCCTGCGCCGACCATCACTTCGTGGTCCGCAAACGGGTGGCGAAGGGCCGCACGCGCAGCTCGGCCGAGCGGCTCTCGGACGCCGAGCGGGTGGACGAGATCGCGCGCATGCTGGCGGGCATCACCGTCACCAAAGAGGCCAGGCGCCACGCCGCCGAGCTCCGGCGGTTGGGAGCGCAGCGCGCGCGCTGACGCGCTGCGCAAGCACGCCTCTATACGCGGATCCTTCCATCACCGGTTGTTTTTTCGTTGACAGACAGCGCCATTTTGGCGCAGAGCCGATCTTGGTGCCGAGCGACCATCCTGTGTTGCGTCGATAGGGCGTTTCGCAAACGTCCGAGGAGGATCGAGTCATGCGTCTGCCTGCCAAGAATGTCCTCGTGGGGGTTCTGGCGTTGGCCGCGTACGCCGCGTTCGCGAGCGTCGCACGTGCGGATGCGCTCAAATGCCAGCGTGGCATCTTGAAGGAGTCCGGAAAATTCGCGTAGGCGAAGATGAAGGCGCTCACCAAGTGCGAGGAGACGAAGCTGAAGGGCAAGCTGCCGCCGCTGACGGACTGCCACACCGAGCCGAAGACGTTCGCCGCGATCGGCAAGGCGTTGACGAAGCTCGGGGCCGGCATCGACAAGACGTGCGGCGGCGACGACAAGGACTGCACCTCGCCGGTCGGGAACGACGACCTCTTCAGCCCGCCGATCTCGTGGCCGAACACGTGTCCCGAGTTCGAGGCCAAGGGATGCAACAACTCGATCACGACCTGCGACGACGTCACGTCGTGCCTCTATTGCGTCAACGAAGAGGCCATCGACCAGGCAATCGATCTGTATTACGGCTCGCTCAATCCCGCGAGCCCCGGGAGCGACCTGAACAAGTGCCAGGTCGCGATCGGCAAGGCGACCTCGGCGTTCTTCGCGTCGAAGACGAAAGCCCTCGGGAAGTGCTGGGACGCCCGCTACAAGTCGAAGCACAGCAACGCCTGTCCGGCCCCCGGTGACGGCAAGGCGGCGGCCGCCATCCAGAAGGCTGAAGACAAGAAGATCGCGACCATCTGCAAGGCGTGCGGCGGCGACGACCAGGAGTGCAATGGCAGCGGCGATCTGTCGCCGGCGACGATCGGATTTCCGAGCCATTGCCCGAGCGTGACGATCCCGGGCGGCTCGGCCTGCGGCGGTCCGGTCAACACGCTCGCGCAGCTCGTCGCCTGCGTCGACTGCGTGACCGAGTTCAAGGTCGATTGCGAGGTAGCGCTCGCGGTGCCCGGCTTCATGCCGTATCCGGGGGAGTGCCCGGCCGAGCCGCCGACGCCGACCCCGACCGTTACGCCAACCCCGACGGTGACGGCAACCCGTACGGCGACGCCGACCGCGACCCCGACCGCGACGCTGACGCCGACGCCGACGCTCACCGCGACCAAGACGCCGACGCCGACGCCGACGGCGACCGCGACACCGACGGCGACGTCGACCCCGACCCCCTGCGGCAACGGCGTCATCGATCCCGGCGAGGATTGCGACACCGCGGGCGGCCCGGCGACCTCGTGCCAGACCGCGTCCAACACGAGCGCGTCGTTCACCTGCAGCCCGAGCTGCCAGTGCGCGTGTCCGACCAAGGTGACGTTTACGGGCGACGCCAACGATCCCGTGAGTGTGCTCGACACCGGCTGGACGGGCATCTCGCACCGCGCGCCCATCATCTCGAACGGCGAGGTGACGCTCGCGCTCTCCGGGTGCAGCGGCAGCAGCCGGCCGTGCGGTACATGCAATATCAGCGGCCCGATCGCCAACCCGCAAGCGGGCGCCGGGCAGATCGACAATCACCGCTGCACCAACGACCAGTCGCGGCGCTGCGCGACCGACGCGACCTGCACGCCGCGCAACTGCCTCGGCGGCGCGAACCACGGCGCGACGTGCAGCACCGACACCGAGTGCCCGGGCGGCAGCTGCCCGGCGTCCGGCGCGTGCCAGTGGTTCTTCGGGTCCAATCTGCCGCTCGCCGCGGGCGGGGTGACGACCTGCGTGGTGAATCGCTTCAACGGTTCGATCAGCGGCACGGCGAACATCGAGAGCGGCCAGTCGTCGAACAC
>JADLHM010000003.1 GCA_020848745.1 Deltaproteobacteria bacterium
AATCACGGCCGGCGTGGAGGTTCTCGATCCGGCGATCCTCACGGTGACCGAGCAGGTCCGCACCGCGGGCGTAGCGACGGGCGCCGTGACCGAAGACGGCTGGCTCGCCGCGGGGACCGGCTTCGAGAGAGGTTTCGACGAGTACAAGGAAGACAAGAGCGCGGACATCATGGTTCCCGCAGGCCAAGTCGCCAAAACGTTCGCCGCAGCGAAGGCATGGCTGAAGCGTCACGCGGACCAACGGTTCTTCTTGTTCCTGCATACCTTCCAGGTCCACGATCCCTATGCGCCGCCCACGAAGTACGCGAGCCTGTTTCCCGCGGACGACCACGGCAACGTGATCGGCGCGGCCGCACCGTCGCATGTCCGAGAAGCCAGGGACTACGATCGCGAGATTCGCTACGTGGACGACGAGCTCGGCTCATTGCTGGGCGCGATGGATGATCTCGGCCTCGGCGACAACACCGTATTCGTCGTCGTATCCGATCACGGAGAGGCATTTCTGGAGCACGGCTTCCTCCGTCACAGCTCATTCGTCTTCGAAGAGGTCAGCCACGTGCCCTTGCTGATGCGGGGCCCCGGCATTCCGCGCGGGGTGCGCGTCACCGCGCCCGTCGGTCACGTCGATCTCGCGAACACGATCGCATCGTTCTTCGGTGTCGAGCCGCCGCGTGGCTCGCGTGGCGTCGACCTGCGACGAACGTTTCGCGAGGGGAACTCCGCCGTCGACGGCGCCTTCTACTTCACCGAGTCATGGGGCAGCGTCGTTACCGGCCCGAGCGGCACGCTGACCGCATTCTTTGCACCCGCATTCTCCGTTCGCCAAGGCTCGCGCAAGACTGCGCGCTACAACGGCAACGGTGGATCACGGTGGTCCGAATGCTACGACCTCGCCAAGGACCCCGACGAACGAGTGAATCTATGCGCGGGCACGACGCCGGAGCCGGCGGATCTCGCGGCGACGCTCGACGCCTACCGGGAGGTGGCAGCACGACACCGCGCCCATCTCCTCCCCGCCGACGATGCGCAACCCGAAGGGCCGCGAAAGGCGCCCCTGGATCCCGCGCAGGAGGAAAAACTGCGCGCGCTCGGCTACATCCGGTGAGCTACGATCGAGTGGCGACCGGTGAGGTCGGGCTCCTCCCCGATTCGGGACGCTGCGAGCGGCGGCGACTCGATCACCGGCCCATCCCATCCGACGGCGAAGCCCCCGGGCGCGAATGGGTTCATCGTCACCTCACCTCCGAGAAGCCGTGACCGAAACACCAAGACCACCTGCTGACCGGCATAACGACGCAGATCGACCGTGTCTTCGGTCGCAGGCCGACCCACCCAACCACTGATCGGTACCACGGGTTGGTCGGCCTCGAACACGCGCGTGGCCGGCAGCGCCGTGCCGGTTTCCGGGAGGATCCAGATCTCCGCGACGACGTGCGCATCGGACGACGCCGCATCCGGCGTCCGCATCCCGAGAGCGAAACGGAGCTCGCCGTCCTCCGGTACGGTCGTTCTACATAACGTGTCGGCGAAGGGCTCCGCCGACGAGATGCTCTGGTAGAGCGAACGCAGCAGCACGTGCTCGGCGACGAATCCCGCTTCTGCCGGGACGGTCGCCGTCCAACAATCCGCCAGCAGATGGGACCGCCGCCGGACCGGCAACGGCTCCTGCCGCCGGACGAGAAACGACTGCTGCCGGGGGGGCGCCGAGAAGACCTCGTGGAAGTTCGTTCGAACGTACTCCGTCAGCAACGGGGCGTAGGTCAGCATACCGACCGGATCGGAGAAGAAGTTGCCGTAGCCGCTCACGACGAGCTTCGTGTGGTCGACCTCGGCCTCCGCTGCGGCCCGTGCGCCGGCATCGTGGCCGATGTGCACCGCGTAGTAGTTGTAGTAGCCCGTCGCCATCGGCCGCTCCGCCAGAAACGGGAGCGTCGCCAGCCCCGGCATCGCGAGCACCGAATCCCCCGCGGCCGTGAGGGCGCGGATGGCGCCGACCTGGTAGTTCACCAGCGACGCCGTCAGGGGATCGACGAATACGCCGCCACGCTCGGAGGCGAGGGGAGCCGAGAGCATCCGGCGAACGTCGCGCAGCCACACCGCACCGAATGCGCAGTAACAGCCGAAGAGCAGCACCACCGGCGCGATCACGGCCGATCGCATCGGCCAGTCGACCCGCGCCACGAGCCGCTGGACCAACACGACGGACAGAATCAGGAAGGGCTGATACACGTTGGCGAGGTGATTGAAGTCGGCGCGAGGAAAGACACCCAAAAAGAGAAACGCGGCGAAGACGACGATCACGAGCAGGGACCAATCGGGCTCCTCACCACGATGGCGCCTGAGCCCCACCATGACGCCGCCAGCCAGAAGCGCCACGGGCAACCAATACAGCAGGACGTCCAGGGCCTTGACGACCGTGAGGACCCACGCCGGCCATGCCAGCAGGCCTCCCGTCACGAAGAGCAGCGGGGGGAGGTACACGAGCCCTCCTGCCGCCATGATCTGCCGCTGGCGCCAGAGCTCACCGAAAGGCGGGTAGGCGATCGCGTGATGCTCGGCAAAGCCGTGGAAGGGGCGGATCAGGAGCGAGTCGATCATCGCCGGCCCCGCTCCCGCTGCAGAAAGGTACGCCACCAGCGGCAGGACGACACAGAGACCGCCCAGCGCCACGACGACGAGGCGACTCACGACGCGGCGGCTCGCCTCGCGCATCGTGCCGGCGTGCGCGATCGTCACCGCGGCGACGACCACGGTCGCGGCGGCTCCACCATAGACGCCGTAGTTCTGTTTGAAGGCGACGCCGAAGCCGACGGCCACTCCCGTCGCGAAGAGCTTTCCCGCGGTCGGACGTCGCACCCACGCGAGCTGCAGCGCCAGCGCGACCACCACAGACAAGGCGGCGAAGGGCGAGTAGAACGAGAACGACCAGGCCGGGAACGCCCAGAGGAGGAACGCGACGAACAGCGCCACCACCGCAAGCGCCCACGTTCGTCCGCTCGTGGTTCGTACGATCCAGTACGCCGTCGCGATGGTGAGCAGGTAGCACACGGCGACCGGAACGCGCGACAGCAGCACCGACGGACCGAGCGCCTTGAAGAGCGCCGCGTTCAGCAACCAGATGCCCGGCGCGACGAACATGTCGAGATCCCGGTACGGGACCTTCCCGCCGGCGACCGCAAGCGACTGACCGAGAATGTAGCCCTCGTCGCCCAGCAGAAGGCCACGGCGGAATACGATCACCGAAACGGCCAGGACGACCAGCCCCGTGGCGGGCAATGTCGCGAAACGCCAGAGCCTGCTCACACGCGCCTCACGCACCATCGCGCGCTTCCTTGCGCTCCAGGCCCAACCACCCACCGGGTCCCGAGCCTATATGCCGCTTCACCTCGAACGCGGTCGTGAAATAGGCCGCCGTTTCGGGAAACAGCCGGTCGAAGGAATCGAACTGCGCGTACATCCGCGGGTTGTAGACCACGCACCGCGTCCCCGCCGCCCGCATCCTCGCCACGATGACGTCATCCTCGACGTTTCCCGGAATGATGAGGTCGAACGGCGTCGGGTTCCGCTTCCCCGTCACCACGTAGAGGAGCGGCATGTCCGGCGCGACGAATATCGTCGCGTCACCGTGCGCGCAGGTACCCAGGAAGTCCGCGGCATCGCGCCAGAGATCGGCCTGATACGGATCGACCCGAACGGAAGCGCCGGCGAGATTCATCGGTTCGGAGTGCCATTCGCGGAGGTTCTTCGATCCTTTGATCACGATGGCCAGCGCGCCACATGCGATGGCGACGATCGCCGCACGGCGCACCCAAACGCTCCCTCCGCCGATACGGTCCGTGCAATCGCCGACACGCTTGGCCAAAAGAGCGAGAACGATCAGCAATGGGACCAAGACGACGGCGAGATGCGACCAGATCGCCGACGGAAAGAGGCCGACGAAGAACAGGCAAGCAAACGGAAGCACGACGCGCGCGGCATTGCGCGTGTCGGGATCGAACGACCGGAGTCGATCTACGAGCAACACCGGGGCCGCGGCCAAAGCCAGGAGCGCGGCCCCATAGCCGACGCGGATGCTCCCGCCAATCAGCTCGAGGATGGTTTCGGGCTTGGCGTAGGACGTCCCCCGGAGGAGGTAGTTGAAGAGCAATGGCGGCGAGTACAAGAAGATGAAGCGGCCGTCCTCCATGGGAAGAAGACCGAAAATCGAAGGAATCGGCTGGTGATATGCGTCGAGCTGCGAACGCGCGATGACGAGCAGCGTATCGAAGAGGAATGCGCCGAAGGTGCCGGCCCAGGCCAGATATCCGATGACGGGCAAACCGACGACGAGCCCGGCGGCCACCGGCACCGCCAACACGCCGCCGATGGACCGCCGTCCGAGCACGCTGTCCCGCCGGCTCCACAACAACGAGACGAGACCGGAGACCAACACGAGGCCGCCGTAGTTCTGTTTGAAGACACCACACGACACCACGAGCGCCCCGACCGCGGCGCCGTCGCGGACCCGCCCGAGCTCGAGATAGCGAAGCAGGAACAGCAAGGCGGCGAGCGCGCAGAGCAGCGAGACGGAGGAATACGCCAGCATCGTGAACGCGGGGAAGCTCATGATGGCGAGGGCGAGGTACAGCAGCGTCGTCATCCAGGCCCAGCTCCTCCCCGCGAGCCTACGCGCGAGATCCCATACGACCACCGTCGTCGCCGTATTGACGCCGACCGCGGCCCACCTCGTGACGACGACGTCCGCTCCGAACACGCGCAGGAGGCCGGCTGCCATCCAATAGATGCCGGGAAAGATCCCGGTGTAGATGTCGCTGTAGAGGCGGTCGCCGTTCAGAAGGCGGTAGCCGATCTGAACGATCTGTCCCTCGTCGAGAGCGACGTGGCTCAAGGCATACGTCGGAAGCTGTGCTGCGGTGGCGACGACGGCCACCAGCACGACTTCAGCCCGCGATCGAGAGAGCATGCCGATCGCTAAATCTATTGGGTTCCGTGGCCGCCTCACAACAACCGAAATCAGGAACGATCCCGCCAGAGTCGCAGCAGGTCGCGCAGCGCCACGAGCATGTGGCGCGGGCCGAGCTTCGAACCGGGGACGTCTCTCCAGGCGGCCAGCGGCTGCTCGTAGAACAGTCGCTCCGCCTGAGCGTCTCCGATTCCCGACCGGAGGCGGGCAATCACCTCGACGTCGAATGCCCAGCGACTCGCAAACGCGGAGGCGAACGCATCGCGGACACGCGCATCCGCGCGGAAGAGCTTCGCGCCGCATTGTGTGTCGTAGACCGGCAGCCGGAGCACGATCGACGCTCCCGTCGCGAAGACGCGCCCCAGATAGTGGCGTACGTTCCGCCGGCGCACGTCGGCTCCCAGACGCCGGACCCGACATCCGAGGACGGCGAGGACCGCCGGATTCGTCCGTAAGACCTCGCGGAGGCGCGTGATCTCGTCGAGCGGCGTGGAGAGGTCGGCGTCCCAATAACCGACGGATTCACAACCCAAGCTCAGCGCCACGAGCATACCGGTGCGTACCGCCTCGGCCTTGCCGGCGTTCTCCGCCATGTGATGGACTGCAATCGCGCCCGGCTCACTCGACCGAAGCTCGTCCAGCCGCTCGGCGGTGCGATCCCGGCTGCCGTCATCGACGAAAAGGAAACCCACGTCGGGATGCCGGCGCGCATGGTCGAGGAACGCCGCGCCATCCAAACGCGCTTCCTCGTTGAAGCACGGCACGACGATGACGGTCGGGCGGGTCATGATGGCCCGCCTGGACTTCGAGGCAGCCGTGGAACATCCCGTCCGCCCGACCGAGCGGCGACGACGCGAATGGCCTCCTCCGCCAGCCGGGCAGCCAGCAGGTCGCTTCCGTGATCGTTGAGATGCAATCCGTCACACGCGCGATACACGCCCGGCAGAAAGCTCTCTGGACCGAGTTCGTTCGTCAGATCGACGAGTGGGACGCGTTCACCGACGACGCGCGCCAGATACGCCTTGGTATCGTCGACGATCCCCGGCTCGAATTGCACGGGACATTCTGGGTTCAAGGGCGTCTCGTAGAAGAGGCAGCGGCCGGTCTCGCGGCAAAGCCCCACCAGCATCTCGAACGCACGCGTGTTGGCATTCGCGAGGTCGAGCTGCGTCCGATCGAAGACATATTCGCGGACGACCGGCGGAGGCTGAATGGGTGGCTGGATGACAGGCGGTCGGACGAGCTTATCGCAGAGATATGCAAGGGACATCCACGGGTGCTCCTGACAGGACTCCCACAGCAGCTCGCGTATACGCGGCGCGAATCGCGAGATCGACAGATGCGACGTTGAAAAGCTGGCCGCGATCTCTTCGAGCCCGTACCGTCGGACCAAATACGCGAGGGGAAGGTACCGCAAGCTTCCCTCGGAGCCGACCAATGGCGCGGCCCGGTTGGCGGTGAGTAGGGCTCCACCATCCATTCTGCCAAAAATTCTCGGATTGACCGCATAGATGACCAGGGCCGGCGAGTACGTCATCGCCGCGGCGACGAGAACGAGCGCATCCTCGGCATGCAACCCGATGTGACTGAGGTCGACGACCTCGGCCGAAGGCAATCCCGCGCGGCGGAGCGCCCGCTGCAATTGAAACGGGAGGTTCGCCCCCGGCTTCGGCATGGCGTGGGCCACGGTCGAGTCGCCGACGATGAAGAAGTACGGTGCATCCGACCGGTGCGCCACATCGAGAATGTCGAATACGTAATGCATGTGCTGTCCGCCCGTCCGATCTCGCAGCGGATCGCTCGGGTGTTCGTATGTCGGTCGAAGCAGCTCGGTGGTGAGTCGGGGCGCAACGATCCCGTTGCTGGCTACCAAGATGATCGCCACCAGCATCCAAGCTTCGATCGATCTCGAGCGTTCATGCCTCATCGCGTTGCACGCCCATCCATCGGTCGGTGACCGCCAACGCGCCGATCGCGCAGAGGGCCGCGAGGCTGATGAGAAGCCCCGTTCTCACGCTCGCCGGCTCATAGCGAAAGGTCACGACATGGTGGCCCGCCGTGACGCGCACGGCGCGGACGACGTGGTTCGCCGCATAGATCGGTGTCGCCATGCCGTCGACGGTCGCCTGCCAACCCGGATAGTAGGTGTCCGTCAACACGAGGTATCCCGGCGCGTCGACGTCCGCCTCGATCTGCACCTCTCGCGGTTCGTAGCGCACGACGCGCGCCGGCGTGACGGCCGTCGCGATCGTCCCCCTGGGGTCAGACTCCATCGGATCGGGCTCTCGTTCGACGACCACGGTACTTCGCGGATCGAACGTGGGCATGAGAACGGCCGCGAGGCTGGCCGCTGCGTCGGCGACATGCACGAAATGCGTGGCCACGTAGGCGCGCGGGAGCGGCGCCGCGTGCTCGTACAAGAGATAGTCCAGGCCCGCCACGTCGGGCACGAGACGCCACGGCGAGGCAGGTGCGCCGAGCGCCAGATGCCCGCCGCTCGCCCGGTGTTCGACCCAGTACCTCAGGCTCAACACGTCGAGCGCCTTGCGCATCGGACTCGACGGCTCGACGTTCAGGAATCCCGTGAAAGGCACGATCCTTTGCGTCTGCGCGATGGAATCGAAGAGATCCTCGAAGCGCACGAGACTCAGTGGCTCGTAATCGGTGATCGCGTAGACTTTGCGTAGCGTGCCCTGCTTCGCCGTCACCGAGTAGTCGAACCCTATGGGGTCGTGAAGATAGGTTCGACCGAGCCCCTGGTTGGCGCGGATGTAGTCGAAGATCGGATCTTGCCGGTGGAGTATCTCGACGCCATGGAACGGGTGCCGAAACACGTTGGTGGAGCCGTGCACGAGGTCGGCAACCGCGCAGCCTACGGCGATCATCACGAAAGCGCGGCGCCGGCGAACGTCCGGCGCGAAGAAAGCCGCGCCGATCGCACATGCCGCACCGATGGCCAAGACGAGATCCACCGTCGCCAGGGACGATCGACGCCACAAGAGTGTTGCTCCGAGGCCGAGCAATCCCCATCCCAACATGAGCCTCGGAACACGGCGCGTGGGCCGATCTCCGGAGAGCGCATCCATCCCGAAGGCCGCGAGGAGGGCGGCCGAGAACGCGACGAGAAAGGAGATCCGCCGCGGCTCGCGAAACAGGCGCGCGCCGGGCAAATGCAAATACACGTGCTCGAAGAACGGAGTGTGCGGCCCGAGGGCGATCAGCAAGCTCGCGACGAGAACGACCCAGAAGACGGCGCGCGGCATCAGCCGCCGGCTCGCGGCCAGCGACGTGGCGACGAGAGCGAGCACGATCGGCCCCAGGAAGAAGGGGCCGATGAACGGTTTGGTGGTGCGCCAATCGAGCATCTCGTCGACCAATCGCTGCGGCGACAACGACATGAATGGGATGAGCTGCTGCATCGTGAGCCCGCCGACCCGCCGGGGTCCGAGCATCTGAAGCTCGCGCGCCGGTAGGAGCTGCACCGCCGCCGCGGCGACGCCGAGGCCGAGGCCGAGCCCGAGTAGGACGACCATCCTCACGAGCGCCGCTCTCGTCACGCCCGTCCACGCGAGAGCGGCGATCCGCAGGCCCGCGTAGAGCACCACGACGTACGTCGTATAAAGCCAGAAATGCGTCCACCCGCTGAGCAGCGCCAGCGCGATCGGCACCGCAAGCAGCGCCGCATGCGACGCACGACCCGACACGACGATCCGTTCGACGGCGATCAACGCGAGCGGCAGCCAGGCCGCCGAGGCGATCGCTGGCGTGAACCAGCTTGCCAGGCCCGCCATGAAGCCGCAAAACATATAGACGGCCGCCGCGCCGAAGCACGCGACGGGCGCGAGCCCGATCTCGGCCGCGTAGCGATGGGTAAACCATCCCGCGAGCGTCAAGTGCAGCACGATGACAGCCTCGATCGCGACCGCCGTCGGCAGGAAGAGGTACAGAACGTTCGGCGGGTAGCAGACACCGTACAGGGTCGTTGCGAGGAAGGGATGACCCGCGAACTGGTACGGATTCCAGAGCGGGAAAACACCGTCGCGGATCCACGCCGCCGCCCGAAAAGACATCGGGTAGATCTGCATGAAGAAGTCGGCATTGCCGAACCCCGGGGCGAACGGATGGTCCCACGCGGGACGGATGATGCGAAAGTACCAGAACATTGCCGCGCCGGCGGTAATCAGCGCGGCGCCGCCGGCGCGTCGCCACCGCCCTGCCACGGCTTTCATTGCCGCCCCACGAACGAGGCAGCCGCAATCAGGGCGCTCACGATTCGCATCGCGGTGCTCGTATGCGTTGGATTCGCCTTCTCGACATCGATCTCGCTCCCTGGGGCGACAAGCTCTAAGGTCGCGGGGTCGCCTTCTCCGCGGGGCATGATGGCGCGCGCGGCCGGACGCCTACCACGAGAGTCGCGAGCACCAGCAGCGCGAGGCCGCTGACGAGCGCCCCGCGCTGCACGCTCGCGGGCTCGTAGCGGAACGCGACGACGTGATGGCCGGCCCCGACCGGCACGGCCCGTACCAGGTGATTCGCGGGATGGATCGCAGCCGGCGCCTCATCCACCGTGGCGCGCCACCCGGGATACCAGGTGTCGGTCAGCACGAGCACGCCGGCCGCTGGTGCGTCCACCTCGACTCGGACCATTCGCGGCTCGTAGCGCGTGATGCGCGCCGGAACCACGGGGGACGGAGCGGCGCTCGACCCACGCGGCGCCGCCAGATCCGGCACGTCCTCGACGATCACGCTCCGGCGCGGATCGAATCCGGGCGCGAGCAGCGCGCCGAGACTCGCGGCGGCGTCGGCGACGCCCACGACGTGCGTCGCCACGTACGCGCGCGGCAGCGGCGACGCGTGCTCGAAGAGCTGGTACCTCTGGGTCGCGACCGCTGGCACGGGCCGCCAGGGTGATCCCGGCGCGCCCAGCATCCGTCGCATGTCGGCGTTCGCGTTGGCCACGACCCAATATTTCAGGCTCAGCACGTCCAGCACGCCGAGGTGCGGACTCGCCGGGTCGACCTTCAGCCACCCCGTGAACGGCGCGATACCGCGCGGCATGCCGATCGCGTCGTAGACCTCCTCGAACCGCAAGAGATTCAACGGCTCGTAGTCGGTGATCGAGTAGATCTCGTTGAGCGTGCCCTGCTTGTTCATCACCGAGTAGTCGAAGCCGATCGCGTCGTGCAGATACGTGCGCCCGAGTCCCTGGCGTGCACGCACGTAGTCGAGGATGCGGTCCTGCTCGTGCAGGATCGCGACGCCGTGGAACGGGTGGCGAAAGACGTTTCGCGTCGCGTACGCGAAGTTCGCGACGACGAGGACGGTGACCACCGCCGCCACGTTCGCACGCAAGCGCGCGCCGCGCGCGCGGACCGTCGCGACGAAGAGGCAGGAAGCGATGCCGATGAGCCCGAGCTCGACGCCCGCGAGCGGTGCTCGTAGCGCGAGGCCCGCCGCTCCGCCCGCGAGGACGATGATGCCGACCGCGGCCGCGAGCGCGCGGCGAGCGGCCGAGCCGCTCCGCAGCACGTCCACGCCGAATCCGGCCAGTGCCGCCGCCGAGAACGCCACCAAGAACGCGATCCGCTGCGGCAGCCGGAACAGTCGCGCGAACGGCAGACGCAGGTAGACGTGCTCGAAGAACGGCGTATTGAGCGCGACGGCGACGAGAGCACTCGCCACGAGCATGATCCACATCGCGGCGGCGGCGACGCGGCTCCGCAGCGCGCAGAGCGACATGCCGACGAGCGCCAGGACGATCGGACCGAAATAGAAGACGCTGATGAACGGTCGGGTCGCCCGCCAGTCGATCGCTTCGAACGCGAGACGGGCAGGCGGCAGCGACATGAACGGCACGAGCTGCGCCATCGTGACCCCGCCGAGTCGCCGCGGACCGAGCGCCTGGAGCTCGCGCGTCGGGAGCAGCTGCACCGCGGTGAGCGCCGTGCCGACGCCGACCGCGGCCACGAGCAGCGCAATGACGCCCGCGAGCACCGTAGGCGGTGTCCCGTGCCAGGCCAGCGCCACCAGCCGCACGCCGGCATACAACCCGACGGCGTACACGGTGTAGAGCCAGAACTGCGTCCACCCACCGAGAAGCGCAAGCGCGAGCGCCGTCGCGAGGAGGGCCGCGCTCCGCGCGTCGCGGCGCGCGAGCAGGCGCTCGACGGCGATCAGCGCGAGCGGCAGCCACGTCGACGACGCGACCGCGGGCGTGAACCAGTTCGCCTGGCTCGTCATGAAGCCGCAGAACATGTACACGGCGGCGGCCGCGAGGCGCGCGATCGGCGCGAGACCGATGATTTCCGCGTAGCGGTACGTAAACCATCCCGAGAGGATGAGGTGGAGCACGACCACGGCTTCGATGGCCGCGGCCGTCGGCAAGAGCAGGTACAGGACGTTCGGCGGGTAGCACAGGCCATAGAGCGCCGCCGCGTGGAACGGATGACCCGCCAGCTGGTAAGGATTCCAGAGCGGGAAGACGCCGTCTGCGATCCACGCCGCGGCGCGGAACGACATCGGGTAGATCTGGGCGAAGAAGTCGACGTTCCCGAGACCGGCGGCGAACGCTACGTCCGCGGCGGGGCGGATGAAGCGGAACCACCAGAACGCGACCGCGCCGACGGCGATCAGCGCGAAGGCCGCGACACGCGGGAGGCCCCGCTCGCCGCCGCTCATGGGAGGCGCGCGAGCAGCAACACCGCGATGAGCGAGCCCATCTCACCGAAGAGCGGAACGAAGGCGGGTGAACTCTTCGCCCACGACGCGCCGCCAGTCATGCGGCCGCCTGCGCTCGTCCGATCCCGCGTGGTCAACCTTGCGGACCTTCGTCGGCTGCCGGCAGGCCGAGCCGGTCGATCTCTGTCCACAGCGCGTCGAGGTCGAGCACGAGCCCATCGCAACCGGGGATCGTCGAAAGGCGTCCTTCGCCGGCGGCGAGCGCCCGTACGTATCGCCCGTCCGCGCCGAGCTCGAGCAGCTCGACGGTGCGCTCCACCGGATCGACGATCCAGTAGAACCGGATACCGAACGTTGCGTAGTCGGAGACCTTCTCGACGCGGTCGCGACGCGCGTCCCGGGGCGTCGGCGAGACGATTTCGACCGCGAGATCGGGAGGGGTGTACACGGCGCCGCGAGCTTCCGGCACCGCGCCGCCGGGCACGTACACGCTGACGTCGGGTTTCCGCCCACGTCGCGCGGCCACGGCGAACTTCGCCTCCGAGCCGATGACGAATCCGCCCCGGTCCGCCAGCCACGAGCGGAAGGTCCAGACGAGCCACGTCACCACGATCTCGTGCACGACATCGGGCACTTCTTCCTCCACGAGGCGTCCGTCGACGAGCTCGCCCGATTCGTCCTCGGGGAGAGCTGCCCACTCGGCGATCGACAGCAGGCGTTCGTCCGGATCGTGCCCGCGCAGTTCCTGGCCCACGATCTCGGACGGTACCACGGCGTTCCAGGTACGAGCCAGGCCGTTCGCGCGCTACGCTACGAGTAGGGGTATGCCCATTCGGCTGGCGGTATCGCCAATGGCTCGTTGCTCGAGGTCCGTGAGAGGGGCCGCGGATCCAGCTGCAACACTCGCGAAATCATTGGTTTCGATTGTCATGATTATCGAAAGCTACCCCTCTCACGATTTGCTTCGCCCACCCGGCCCGAGCGTCGCCGTCGGCGCGCCGATCGACCCCGAGGAACGCCAGCGCGGCGCCCCTCGCCGCCCGTTCACAAGAGGCGCGCGAGCAGCAACACCGCCGCGATCAGCGATCCCACGATCCAGCTCTCGCGGTCCGTGATCGCGAACAACACCGGGTCGTCGTGCAGCTGGCCGCGGAACGCGAGCATCCAGATGCGGCTGATCCAGTAGAGGAGCAGCGGGCAGATCAGCCAGAGGAGCTCCGGACGGGCGTAGACACCGACGACGCGGTCGCTGTTGATGTAGAGCGCCGCGACCAGCACCGCGATGTAGCCGCTCACCGCGCCGTTGACGGCGACGAGCTGGAGGTCGGTCGGGTAGTAGCCCCGCACGCGGAGCTCCGGCGGCTCGCCGCGCAGCACGTAGAGCTCGGCGTAGCGCTTCACGAAGGCCAGGCTCAGGAAGAAGAACAACGAGAAGCCGAGGATCCACGGCGACGGCCAGACGTGCGTCGCCGCGGCGCCCGCGATCACCCGGCCGGTGTAGAGCAACGCGAGCACGATGACGTCGACGAGCGGCACGTGCTTCAAGCGGAACGAGTACGCGGTGGTGACCGCCAGATAGACCGTCAGCACGCCGAGGAACGCGGGCGGCAGGAAGAGCCACGCGATCCCGAATCCCGCGACGAGACACGCCGGAATGAGCGCGAGCCCCGCCGCGAGCGGCAGATCGCCCGCGGCGAACGGCCGGCGGCTCTTGGTGCGGTGGCGGCGGTCGGCGGCGAGGTCGAGGAGGTCGTTGGCGACGTACACGGCCGACGCGCAGACGCTGAAGGCGGCGAAGGCCAGGGCGGCGTCGAGGAAGAGCGGCAGCTCGCGCGCCTCGGGCGCCATGAGCAGCGGGACGAAGACGAGGAAGTTCTTGACCCACTGCGGCACGCGGAGCGCCCGGGCGAGCGCCGACACCCGCCGCGCCGGAGAGGTGAAGATCCGGTCCACACGCGGTCCGGCGCGGCGCGCGAGGTCCGCATCGTTGCTGACGACGATCGCCCGCCGCGCGGCCTCCCAGACGGGCACGTCGGCCGGGCTGTCGCCGGCGTAGTCGAAGCCGCCCGTTCCGAAGCGCTCGACGAGCGCGGCCCGCTTGGCGGCTCCCTTCAGGTTCGTCGCGGCGTCGGTCGCGATCACGTCGTCGAAAAGGCCGAGGTGGCGGGCGACCGCGCGCACGATCGACTCGTGGGCAGCCGAGACCAGGAGGAGCGACCGCCCCTTGGCGCGCTCCACGCGCAGGAACTCGAGTAGCTCGTCGCGGTAGGGCAGCGCCGCGGGATCGAGCGTGACCCGCTTGGCGACCTCGTCCTTCAGCACCGCCTTGCCGCGCAGCAGCCAGATCGGCAGCAGTAGAACCGCGGACGGGGCGCCCTTGAGGAGCAGCAGCGTCGCCTCGACCAGGGAATCGGTACGCAGCAGCGTGCCGTCGAGGTCGACGCAGAGCGGTACGTCGTCGGCCGGCACGCGCGTTCCCGAGACCATCTGCACCTTCGGTGCGTCGTAGCATGGCCCTTCGGGGGCCTACCAGCCGCAATCAGGCCCCGGGGTTCATTGTCGTCGCCCTCACGTCGACGTGCTACGGTGGCGCCTCGGTTCGAGGCCGTCCCGGCCCGCCAGAGCCACCACGGCATCGTGACGCACACCGACCCCCAAACGATCGTCCCGGATCTTCCGGCGCCCACCCTGCGGCGGAAGCTCGGCCACATCGCCGCGCTCGCCACCGATCGGACGGTCGCGGCCATCGCCGAGTGTCTCGCGCCCGACTTCCCCCGGCTCGACGCCGCGACCCGCGCCGCCGTGCTGTCCGACGTGACCGCCTTCACGGCGTCCCAGGTCGGCGCCCTGCCCGACTTCCTCCGCTATCCGTATCGCCTGGTACTCATGGCCTTCGAATGGCTCGCCGTGCCGCGCTACGGACGGCCGTTCGTCGCGCTCGATGCCGAGCGCCGCCGGGCGTGGGTCGACCTCTGGGCCGAGTCGCCGCTCGGCGCGACCCGCAACTTCGTGAAGCTCGTCCGCAGCTGCGCGCTCCTCGCGTTCTACGACCATCCCGCGCTGCAGGACGCCTTGCGCCTCCAGGCGGGCCAGGACGCCGAGCCTCCGAAGGACGCGCCGTCCGCGATCGACGCGCTCGCCGCGCCGGCCCCGCGCGTGGGAGCCGCCTCGTGACGCGCGGCATCGTCCGCGACGCGGCATGCACGCTCACGACCGAGATCCTCGTCATCGGCTCCGGCGCGGGCGGCTCCGTCACCGCCGCCGCCCTCGCGGAGGCCGGCCACGACGTGCTCCTCCTCGAGGAGGGACCCGCGGCCGACACCTCGCACATCACGAGCAACTCGGTCGACGCGATCACGACCCTCTACCGGAACGGCGGCATGACGCCGATCCTCGGGCGCCAGACCGTCGCCTACGTCGAAGGTCGCTGCGTCGGCGGCTCGACCGAGATCAACAGCGGTCTCTGGCACCGGCTCCCGGACGACGCGTACCACCGCTGGCGATCCGACGTGCTGCTCGCGGACTTCTCGCCGGAGCGGATGGCGCCCTATTTCGAGCGTATCGAGCGTGATCTCTCGGTGTCGCTCATCCCCGACGACGAGATTCCGAAGAGCTCGCGCCTCTTCCGCAAGGGCATCGAGAGCCTCGGCTGGGCCTACCAGCAGGTGCCGCGCTGCCAGAAGAACGGCGGCAGCCAGTTCGCGCCGGGCGCGAAACAATCGATGCAGCGCACCTACATCCCGCGCGCCGTCGCGGCGGGCGCGCGCCTCGTCGCCGACTCGAAGGCGACGAAGCTCGTGACCGAAGGCGACCGGGTCGTCGGCGTCGAGGTGCTGCAGCGGCCGGCCACCGAGCGGCGCCGCTGCGAGATCCGCGCCGACACGGTCTTCCTCTGCGGCGGCGCCATCCAGACCCCGGCGCTGCTGCGCCGCAGCGGCATCAAGCGCAACATCGGCAACAGCCTCCGCATCCACCCGATGATCAAGGCGGCCGCGCTCTTCGACGAGGAGGTCGAGGCGCACGAGGACGCCCTCCCCGTCTATCAGGTGAAGGAGTTCTGGCCGACGATCACGATGGGCGGCGCGGTCTTCACGCCGGGCTTCCTCGCGATGATCCTCGCCGACAGCTGGAAGGCCTACCGGCACGCGATGCGCGACTGGCCCCGCATGGGCCTCTACTACGCCGGCACGCGCGCCATGGTGCGCGGCTCCGTGCGCGCGATCCGCGGGCTCGATGACGGGGTCGTGATCCGTTACCGGCTCTCGGAGGCCGACCGCCGGAACCTGAGCACCGGGCTCGGCCTCCTCGGCGAGCTACTGTTCGCGGCGGGCGCGCGTGCCGTTTATCCCTCGCTCACGGGGGCGCCGATCCTGCGCTCCGCCGATCAGTGCCGCGGCATGGTGCAGGCGCCGATCCCCCTCGGCTCGATGGCGCTCTCGAACGTGCACGCGTTCAGCACGTGCCCGATGGGCGAGAACCGCGATGTCTGCGCGACCGACTCCTTCGGCAAAGTGCACGGCTTCCGCAACCTCTACATCAACGACGCGAGCCTCGTCCCCGACGCCCCGGGCGTGAACCCGCAGGGCACGACGATGGCGATCGCGTTCCGCAACGCGGAGCACTTCATGGACGAGCGACGTTCGCTTCCGGCGCGCCGGCGCGCCGCGACGACGGAGCGCCCCGCGCTCCTCCTGACCGGCGCGCCGGGCTGGCTCGGCACGCGGCTCGCCGAAGTCTTGATCCAGGGGCTGCCGAGCGTGCCGTCGCTCGCGACGCCGCGGGCCGGCGTGCTGCGCTGCCTCGTCCGCCCCGCCGACGACGCGCGCGGCCTCGAGCGGCTCTCGGAGCGCCTCGCGCTCTCGCCCGGCGACCTCACCGACGCGCCGTCGCTTCGCGACCTCTGCCGCGACGCCGAGGGTGCGACGCTCTTCCACGTCGCGGGCCTCATCCATCCGCGGCTCTGGACGAGCGACTTCGACCGCGTCAACGTCGAGGGCACGCGCGCGCTGCTCGCCGCCGCCGAGGAGGCGGGGGTGCGGCGCGTCGTCGTCGTCTCGTCCAACTCGCCGCTCGGCTGCAATCCGCCGATCCCGGGCCACGTCTTCGACGAGTCGTCGCCTTCCAACCCGTACATGGGCTACGGCCGCTCGAAGGCGCGCATGGAGGCGCTCGTCCGCGAGGTGCAGGCGCGCGGCCGCCTCGAGACCGTCCTCGTCCGCCCGCCGTGGTTCTACGGACCGCACCAGCCGCCGCGCCAGACGCTCTTCTTCACCATGATCAAGGACGGCAAGTTCCCGGTGCTCGGCGATGGCACGCAGCGGCGGTCGATGGCCTACGTCGACAACATCTGCCAGGGACTGCTGCTCGCCGCCGCCGCCCCGCGGGCGAACGGCGAGACCTACTGGATCGCCGACGCCCGCCCCTACACGATCACCGAGATCGTCGAGACCGTCACCGAGGTGCTGGAATCGTTCGGCTTCGCGTGCAAGCGGAAGCAGACGCGGCTGCCGCGCGCGGTCGGGGAGGTCGCGCGCGTCGTCGACGGCGCGCTCCAGGGCCTCGGCCTCTATCAGCAGAAGATCCACGTGCTCGGCGAGATGCACCAGTCGATCGCCTGCTCGATCGCGAAGGCCGAGCGCGACCTCGGCTACGCGCCGACGGTCGCGCTCCGCGACGGCATGCGGGCGTCGATCGAGTGGTGCCTCGCGAACGGACACCACATCTGATGCGCGCGCTCATCACCGGCGGATCCGGGTATTTCGGCTGTCTGCTGCGCGACCGGCTCGTCGCCCGCGGCGACGCGGTGCGCGTCTTCGATCTCGTCGACGTCGACGACCGCCCCGCGAGCGTCGCGTACGTCGCCGGCGACATCCGCGACGCCGCCGCCGTGCGACGCGCCTGCGAGGGCATCGACGTGGCTTACCACAACGTCGCGCAGGTCCCGCTCGCGAAGGACCGGGCGCTCTTCTGGGCCGTGAACCACGGCGGCACCGAGAATCTGCTGAGCGCGGCGCGCGACGCGCGCGTCCGCAAGGTCGTCCACACCTCGACGAGCGCGGTCTTCGGCGTCCCGAAGAAGAACCCGGTCGACGAGACCACCGAGCCGACCCCCATGGAGGAGTACGGCAGGGCGAAGCTCGCCGGCGAGCAGCTCGTCGCCCGCTTCGCCGCCGAGCACGGCCTCGACGTCACCATCATCCGGCCGCGCACGATCGTCGGCCACGGCCGCCTCGGCATCTTCCAGATCCTCTTCAACTGGGTCGAGGAGGGCCGGAACATCCCCGTGCTCGGCGCGGGTGACAACCGCTACCAGTTCGTCCACGCCGACGACCTCGCCGACGCCTGCGTCCGTGCGGCCGACCGGCCGGGAAGCACCACCTACAACATCGGCGCCGAGAAGTTCGGGACGATGCGCGAGGTGCTGGAGGCGCTCTGCCGCCACGCCGGCACCGGCAGCCGCGTGTACGCGGTGCCGATGGGCCTCGCGACCGCCGCCATGCGGCTCACGAGCGCGCTCGGCCTCTCGCCGCTCGGCCCGTACCATTCGCTCATGTACGGACGGAGCCTCTACTTCGACGTCGGCAAGGCGAAGCGCGAGCTCGCCTGGAGCTCGCGCTGGTCGAACGACGAGATGCTCTGCCAGTCCTACGACTGGTACCGCGCCCACAAGACGGAGATCCTGAGCGCGAAGGACGCCTCGCCCCACCGCTCGGCGCTGAAGCAGGGCGTGCTGGCGCTGGTGCGCCGGCTGTCCTGACGCCGCCCCGACCCGGCCGCCGAGTGTTCTCGGCAGCCGGGCGGCGCCCTGTCGGCCTCCGGCCTCGACGATCCGGGCGAGACGTGCGATTCGGTCCGGCGCAATGACGCCGTCCGATCGGCTGCCCGCTATCGACGTCATCAAGGCCGCCTCGATCGTCGCGGTCCTTCTGACCCACGGCGTACCGGGGTTCTTCGACCGCCCCCTCACGCCGAGCGAGCTCGCCGCGCTGCTCCTCACGGGGTTCCACGTGCCGGCGTTCCTCTTCGTCGCCGGCCTCTCCTCGCACGCGGACTCGCCGGTCGGCTGGAGGCGCGTCGCCGATCGCTGGCGGCGCCTGCTGCCTCCCTACTTCGTCGTCACGGCAGTCACGTGGTTGGCTGGGCTCGTCGAGTTCCCGACGCCCCGTCGCTTCGTCTTCAAGATCGTGACCGGCGCGACCTTCGGGCATTTCTACTTCGTTCCCGTCCTCGCATTCTGCTTTCTCTGTCTGCCCGTCTTGTCACGCCTGAGCACCAGGGGATTGCTCGTACTCGCGGGAGCGATCGCCATCGGCGCGGAGATGCTGTGGGCGCATCCGGCATGGCGCCTGAGCGACATGCTGTTCTGGCAGGTCCGGAACCCGATCCTGCAGTTCCATCTCGGCTATTTCGTGCTCGGCGTGGCAGCCGACCGGCACCGGAGGCGGATCGCTCGGATCGATAGGCACGCGCGGCCGGCAGTGCTGGCCGGCAGCATCGTCGGGATCTCGCTCTTCGTGTGGCTCGCGGCGACGACCCCGGAATCCGTGTCGCACCCCACGGTGCGCGTGGCGTACAACCTCACGGCAATCGCGTTCCTCGCGTCGGTTGCACGCCCACGAATCGTTCCGGCGGCCGTCCGCTTCTTGAGCGACGCCACATTGACGTTCTACCTGTACCATTGGTTCGCCTACCTCGCGCTCATGCCGTCGCTGGAGGAATCCCTCCCGCTCGTCGCGCGGATGCTCATCCTGACCGGCACTGGTCTCGCATTCAGCACCGTGGTCACGCTCGTCGGCCGGTGGACGTTGGGTCGATACAGCCGGGTGCTCTTGGGTGTATGAGGTAGCGGACCCCACCCGGCAAAAAGGTCGTCTGGGGCGATGACTGGGACGACCTCCTCGCCCGCGACACCGACGGTCTCCTCGTGCGCCGCATGGGCGAGGTCGTCGACGGCGACTACCAGAAGTACACGGTCGAGTCGGGGGCCTACATCCGCGAACATTTCTTCGGCATCGATCCCCGCCTCGCGGCGCTCGTCGCGAGCCTCACCGACGCGAAGCTGAAGCGCCTGCGGCGCGGCGGTCACGACCCGGAAAAGGTCTATGCCGCCTACGCGGCCGTGACCGCGCATCGCGGCGAACCGACCGTGATCCTGGCCAAGACGATCAAGGCGCTTCTTCGAGGTCGATGCCGAGAGCGTCTGCGTCGCCGCCCTCGCGGAGCTCGTCCGCCGGGGCCGGGTCGAGGCCGGACGGCTCCGGGAGGCGATCGCCGCGTTCGGAATCGCGACCGACGGGGCCGACCCGTCGGCCCTCTGATCCCGACGCCGATCGCTCGCGCTACTTGCAGGCGAGCCTCTTGCCCTTGCTCTTCAACGCGCAGGTCTCCTTGCCGACGGCGAAGTGCGTTGCGCCGCACGTGCCGATCGCCGGGAGATCGAGGATGACCGCGACCGGTGCGGTCGCGGCGAACGTTCCGGCTGTGCCCTTGACCGACACCGCGAGCGTCGCCTGCCTGACGTGCACTGCGAGCGTCGCCTTGACGATTCCCGCCGGCGCGCCGGCCTTGGGGTGGCTCCAGGTCCATCTGGTCCGCTTCTTGTCGACCTTCCAGCCGATCTTGGTCGCCTTGTCGTACGCTCCCGGCGGGAGCGTCACGTCGACGACGGAGCCCGCGCCGTCGTCGAGGCGGAACGCGATCCCCGCCACGTCGGCGTCGGGCGGGCTCGGCGGTGCCGGTAGGATCCCCACGAACGCGAGCGTGTCGTCGCCGCCGGGCGCGAGCATCTTGCCGAGCGTCAGCCGGGGTTTGGCGAACGTGGCGCAGACCGGCGGCGGCGACCCCGCGAGCGCGAGCTCGCTGAACGACAGCACGTGGAAGCTCCACTGGTTCAGGGTGCGGTCGCAGCCGGCGTCGGTCGCGCAGGCGCCGATCGGAACGCCGTCGTGGCGGAGCGTCATGCCGCGTTCCGCGACGTTCGTCCCGTCGACGATGCCGTCGCCGTCGGCGTCGGGCCAGCGGAGCGTGATGGTGACGCCCGGCAGCGCGAACGCCGCCGAAGGCTCGAAGCGCGCGGCGAAGACGAGCGTCGTCGCGTCGCCGATGCCGAACGCGCTCGTCGCGAGGTGAGAAGCGATGGCGTAGTTGCCGCTCGGCGCGACCCCGGGCGGCACGGTGAGCGATGCCGAGCCGTCGGGTGTCGTGATCGCGCCGCCGGCGGCGCCGTCGATCCAGCCGTTCGTCGAGGTCGCGGCGCTGCAGCCGGTCGTGTCCACCGGATCGAGGCGGCACTGGGTGCCGCCCGCGCCGTTCGCTTCGCATGCGCCGCCGCTGCACGCGTCGGAGCACGCGCCGAACGTGGTGTGCCGGCACGTCGGCGTGCAGCAGAGCGACTGCGCGTTCGGCCCGTCGCATTCTTCGAGGTCGGAATCCAGAGCGTCGTCGCCGCAGGTGTCGGAGACGCACTCGTGCGCGGCGTTGCACGTGCCGGGTCCGGGATCGTGGTAGCAGGCGGCGCCGGGCGGGTCGTACGTGCAGTCGAGGTTGCAACACGCGTCGCGGTACGGATCGTACGGCGAGGGGCGGGTCTCGCATTCCTCGCCGGGGTCGAGGACGCCGTTCCCGCAGTTCGTGTACATGCACTGGCCGGCGTGATCGCACCGCCCGCCGAAACCGCACGGGGTGAAGTAGGAGACGAAGCGGCATTCGGAGCAGCACAGGCCGTCGTCCGTGCTGAACGGGTCGCAGTCCTCACCCGGATCGACGGCGCCATCGCCGCAGACCGTGACGCCGCAGAGCGGGTCGCCTTCGAAGGTGAGCTCGCTGGTCTCGCCGATCTCGTCGCCGTTCGTGAGGTTCCGCCCGCCGTGCGTGACCTCGCGCTGGCGGGCCGTGTCGTAGACCAAGGGCATGGACGAGCGCGGGGGGAAGAGCTGGGCGACGTTCATGCGGCGGAAGCTGCCGGGCGATTCGAGGATCCAGGTCTCGTGCTCGCGCGTCCCGCTCTGGAGCTGGTGGAAGCCGATCCCGACCGGATGGCCGCGGGCCGCGTCGAAGACGAGCGCGAGCGTGCCGTTGCTGAGCGAGGTCTCGCTCGTCGTGCCGCGCAGCGTCCAGGCGTCGTCGATCAGATCCCAGGTCTCACCGGTCGGGTCGGCGCCCAGGGTGTACGTGTGGACGACGAGCGCCTTCCGCACCGGGTCGTAGGCCGCCGTAGCGTTCTCGTTCGCGGTCGGCGGCCCGCCGCTCGTCACGCGCGGCGTCCAGGTCGTGCCGTCCCACTCCCAGAGGTCGTTCGCTTGGGTCGAGCTTCCGGTGCGGCCGCCGTAGAGCTCGAGCCGCTGCCGGTCGCCGTCCCAGACCATCTGCCCCTTGACGCGCGGTCCCGGACCGTTCGCCTTCTCGGTCCAGGTCGCGCCGTTCCACTCCCAGGTGTCGGAGAGCACGCCGTCGTGCTGGTGGGTGTTGTCGGCATAGTTGCCGCCGTACATGACGGTGACCTGGCGCAGCGGGTCGTACCCCATGGACGCGAGCTGCCGCCCGGGGATGGCGCCCGGCAGCACGCTCGTCTTCTGGATCCGCGTCCACGTGCCGCCGTCGTACTCCCAGGTGTCGTTCTCGGTCGCGAACCCGAAGCCGTCCTCGCCGGGGGACTGGAAGCCGCCGAAGAGCACGACCTTGCCGCGCACGCCGTCGTAGGCCATCTGCGGGTTCTCGCGCGGCGGGCCGAGCGTCGTCTGGATCCAGGCGCCCTCTTGCACGGTGACGCTGAATGATCCGGTCGGCGTCGCGCCGCAGTCGTTCGACGCCACGACCCGGTAGAGGCCACTGTCGCTCGCGCGAAGGGGATCGATCTCGAGCTGCGTCGTCGTCGTGCCGGCCATCCGCGCGTTGTCATGCAGGTCGACCGGGACGCCGTTCACGAGCCGCTGCCATTGGAGCGCGAACGGCCCGATGCCCTCGGGGGTGAAGCTGAAGGTGTTGTCCGTGCACGGCGGCGCCTCGCGCGACGTCGGGCTCACCGTGTAGGTCGGCGGGCGGCCGCCGAACGTCCAGGTGCCGCTGTAGATCGTGTCGCCGCCCTTCCCGCCGAACATGACGGCGACACGGTGCGCCTGGTCCCACGCGAACCCCATGCGGCCGCGGGGCGCCGGCGAGCCGGTCGTGTCGTGCCTCGTCGTCGGCCCGTCGCCGGCGCGGAAGAGCACGTCCGCGGTGGTCGTGCCGTCCACGTCGACGCCGCCGAAGAGGATGAGCTTGTCGAAGAACGCGTCCCATACCGCGCCGTGGTCGTAGCGGGTCGGCCCGCTCGCCAGGAGCTGCCAATCCGTGCCGTCCCAGAGCCAGACGTCGCCGAAGACGGCGCCGAACTGACGATCGTCGAAGCTCTGGCCGCCGTACAGCAAAACGCCGCCGAGCGACGACGACCACACCATCGTGTGCCCGACGCGCGCCGCGGGGCTGTGCGCGGGGTGCACGAGACTGCCGCGGACGACCGTCGAGGCGTACGCCTGGTCGTCGTCACGTCCGCCGAAGACCACCCAGTCCTGGCGGATCGGATCGTAGGCCATCGCGGCCTGGACGACGCCGCGATCCGCCGAGATCGTGCCGATCAGGTCGAAGTGATCGGCCGCGGGATCGTAGGCCCAGACGTTGCGCTGGAGATCGTCGGTCGGCCCGGGGAGATCGGGGCGGAGGCCGCCGTAGATCACCAGGAGCTTGTTCTTCGCGTCGTACGCGGCGGCGTAGCCGGAACGTCCGTCGGGGCCGTCCGCACTGGAGACTTCCCGCCACGTCGCGCTCGGGAGATCGAGCTCCCAGAGGTCGTCCAGGTACGTCGGCAGGGTGAGGACATCGCGCGATTCGCCGCCGAACATGAGGATCTTCTGGCGGTCGCTGTCATAGACGAGCTGATGCGCGAAGCGCTTCGGCGGGTCGTTGGTGGTCGCGACCGCGAGCCACTGCTCGCAGTCGTACTGCGCGTGTGCCGGAGAGACGAGCGCGAGGATCGCGACAACGACGGCGAGACCGTAACGGCAGCCGGAGCCCATACGTGAACCTTCGACAGGACGCTCGAGCAACGCGATCGTGCCACCGTCGAACGTCGGATCCAATCGGGGGTCGGCGCAATCGGCGGGCCGGAGAACCGGGCGGCGTACTACTGCTCGTAAGCCTCCGCCGCCGCTGTGATCGGCGCGCGCGACACCTCCCCGCGCGCGGGAGTCCCGCTGACGGCCGATCGCATCGTCCGGCTGCGCGCGGCGGAGCCCCGCCACCGGACTCCGCTCCGGCTCCGCTACGGCGCGGGGTCGAGAGCGCCCAGGTAGACCGCCTCCACCGCCGCGGCGGCGCGGGCCCACGAGAACTCGGTCGCGCGCTCGAGACCGAGCGCGCGGTGCGCGGCGGCCGTCGCGGGCGTCCCGACCATGGCGACGAGCGCCTGCGCGAGCGCCGCTTCCGCGGGCTCGTCGATCAGGAGCGCGGCGTCGCCCGTGACCTCGGGCACGGCGCTCCGGCGGAGCGCGATCACCGGGCAACCGCACGCCATCGCTTCCACGAGCGTCAGACCGAATCCCTCGTAGAGCGACGGATTCACCAGCACGTCGGCGTTGCCGTAGAAGAGCGGCAGCTCGGCGTCGGCGAGCGGACCGATGAGCCGCACGCGCTCGCGCGGGAGGTCGGGCCGATACCCCGGCCGGATGCGGCCGGCGAGCACGAGCTCTGCGCCGGGAAGCGCCGGAGCAGCACGCCTGAACGCGGCCGCCAGGAGCTCGACGTTCTTCCGCGGCTGCAGCGTGCCGAGGTAGGCGATCAACGGCCCGGCGCCGAGCCCGTGACGCGCGCGGAACGCGCGCAGCGCCCCCGCGTCGTCCAGCGGCCGGAAGCGCGGGCTCACGCCGTTCGGCACCACGCGGACCTTGGCGGCGAAGCGGGGGAAGCGGGCGCGGAGGTCGGCCGCCGCATGCTCCGACACGGTGAGGACGGTGCGCGCGACACGGACCGCGTGCGGCGTCTCTGCGCGCAGGTGCCAGCGCTGGGCAAGCGCGAAGGTCTCCGGGTGGTGGTAGACGGCGAGGTCGTGGATCGTCACGACCGCCGGACACGGGCAGCGGACCGGTACGGCGTTCTTGGTGCCGTGGTAGAGATCGGCGCCGATCCTGCGGAGCGCGTGCGGCACGCGCCCGTGGTCCCAGAGCGGCTGCGCCCACGGCGTCCGGAGCGGCAGGTGCTCGACGGCGACCGGGATGCCGTCGAACGCCTCCGGTCCGTCGGTGAGCACGACGTATTCGAGGCCCGGCGTACGGCGCGCGGCGAGCGCACGGACGAGCTCGATCGCGTAGGTCGCGGGCCCGCCGAGCGTGCGCGCGACCGCGCCGATCGCGACGCGTCTCACGCGGTCCCCGGCGCCGGCGCGGCGAGGACGGGCGGCGGGCCGCCGCGCGCGCGCAGGCCGTCTGCGACGCCGCGGCCGAGCGCGGGGACGACGCGCGCCGCGTCGCCGCGCAGCGCGTAGCCGGCAGCGCTCGCCGCGAGCATCGCCGCGTAGGTCGGCGCGAAGACGAGCCACGCGAAGGCGCCGCCGTGGCGGCGGACGAGGAGGGGGAGGTTGCGCGCCTTCAGGTAGGCGGCGAGCGGCGTGAAGCCGCCGGCGAAGCCGCGGAAGCCGGCGTGCCGCACGCTCGTCGCCGGCGCCACGACCACCCGCAAGCCGGCCGCGCGCGCGCGCAGGCAGTAGTCGACCTCCTCGTAGTAGGCGAAGAAGCTCTCCTCGAGCCCGCCGATCCGCTCGAAGCACGCGCGGGTCACGAGAAGCGCGACGCCGATGACGCTCGACACCTCGACGGGCGCCGCGCCGGCGCCGCGGACGCGGAGCCACGTCCGGGGCAGGCAGACGAGCGGCAGCCACACGCGCTCGCCGCGCGACACCTCGCGTCCGCTCCCGGCGTCGACGACCCGCGGCGCGACGATGCCGACCCGCGGGTCGCGCGCGACGACCGCGCCGAGCGTCGCGAGGAGATCGGGCGCGACCTCCGCGTCGTCGTTCAGCACGAGGACCGCCGCGGCGCCGCGCGCGAAGGCCGCCGCGAGACCGACGTTCACCGCGCCCGCGAAGCCCCGATTCTCGGGGAGCGCGATCACCTCGACGCCGCTCCGGCCGGCGAGCGCCGCGGCGAGCGCGTCGCGCTCAGGCGGCCGCGAGCCGTTGTCGACGACGAACGTGAGCACCGGCCCCGCGGCGTCGAGGCGCGCGACCGACGCGACGGCCGCGACCGCCGCCGCCGCGCGGTTCCACGTCGGCACGACGACGCCGATGGAGGCGGGCGCCGCCATGCCTCAGGCGACCGGAGCGCCGGCGAGCGCGGGCGCGAGCGGCGCCGCTTCACTCGCGGCGAGGCGCGCGCCGAGATCGGGGAACGCGGCCGCGAGCACCGTGGCGAGACGGGCCCCCTGCGCGCCGGCATCGAGGTGCTCCGCGAGCAGCCGTCCCGCCGCGGCGCCGATGCGCGGCGCGAGGTCCGGCGTGTCGCGCAGCCGCCGCAGCATCGCGGCGAGCGCTCCGGCGTCGCCGGGCCGCACCGTCAGCACGTCCTCGCCCGGCGTGAAGACCTCGCGGAGCGCCGGCGTGTCGGCGGTCACGACGGCGCGTCCGCACGCGGCCGCCTGGTACACCTTGGTCGGGATCACCATGCGCGCCTTGCTCGTCGTCCCGAAGATGCCGAGCGCGACGTCGCACGCGGCGAGCCGCGCGGGCAGCTCCGCGTACTCGATCCAGTCGACGATCTCGAGGGCGCCGACGCCGCGCACGGCGGCGAGGCGCATGGCCGCCGCGCGCTCCGGACCGCTGCCGATCATGGTGAGCGCGACGCCGCCCTCGCGGCCGAGGCGCGCCGCCGCCTCGACGATCACCTGGGTGCCGTGCAGCGGCACGTACTGCCCGTAGAAGAGGACGCGCAGCGGCTCGCCGGGCCCACGCGCGCGCGCCGGGGTCGGCCGGAAGGCGGGCTCCGCTCCGAGATAGAGCGTCGCGGTGCGCGCGCGGGGCGCGAGGCGCTCGGCGATCCAGGTCCGGTGCGTCTCGGTGTCCATCAGAACGAGGTCCGGCCGCTCGAGCGTCCAGCGGTCCAGGCGGCGCGCCGCCCGGCTCTTCAGGCCGCCGCGCCGGTAGACGCGGCGGTCGTCGACCAGCGTCTCCGTGAGGGTCACGAGCGGCGCGAACACCAGGCGCGCCCGTCGTCCCGCGACCACGCGCGCCAACAGCACGTCGAGCTGCCCGTTGAACCCCGTCACCACGAGGTCGGGCGGCGGCATGGCGCGGAAGCGGCGACGTAGCCGCACGGCGGCGCCGACGTACGCGAGCCCGAGGCGAGCCAGGCTCCGCGCCCCGAAGAAGCGCGCGTGCTTGTCGCGCGTCCGTTCCCAGAGCGGCTCGTGGCACACGTCGAGAGCGATGCCGGCCGCCCGGAAGGCGGCGGCGAGGAGACGATTGGCGGGGTGGACGGCGGTGTAGGTTCCGAACAGAACGGCGCGAATCATCGCGGCCGTCGCTCCGCGACGCGGCGCGGAGCCGCCTCGTCCTCGCGCAGCGGCGCACGGCGCGGCGCGGGGTCGCCGCCGACGTGCAGCTCGAGGCGGCGCATGCGCAGCAGGATCTCCTCGGAAAGCTGCCGATTGCGCCCGATGAGGTCCGCGAGCACGCCGAAGAGCCAGGTGACCACGCCGATCATCAAAAGCGCGCCCGCGAGGATCAACGACTGGATGTGCCCGGCGCCGCCCTCGGTGAAGTAGTCGTGGAGGAAGCGGACGCCGATCAGGGTCGAGGCCGTGATCAGCATGCCGCCGAGCAGGAAGAAGAACTTGAAGGGCTCGTAGAAGGCGTACATGCGAAGCAGCGTCGCGACCGAGCGCCGGATGTAGTGCGACGCGCCCGAGAAGAGCCGTGACGGCCGCTCGGTCGGCCGCGCGCGCACCGGCACGTGCGTCACCGCGATCTGTTTCTTTCCCGCCTGGATGATCGTCTCGAGGGTGTACGTGAAGTCGGAGAGGACGTTGAGCTTGAGCGCGGCGGTCCGGCTGAGCGCCCGGAACCCGCTCGTCGCGTCGGGGATCGTGGTGTTGGAGAGCTGCCGCACCGCCCAGCTGCCGAGCCCCTGAAGCACGCGCTTGGTGATGCTGAAGTGCTCGAGGCGCGCGGGATCGCGGTCGCCGATCACCATGTCGGCCTCGCCGTGGAGGATCGGCTGCACGAGCGCCTCGATGTCGCGCGCGTCGTACTGGTTGTCGGCGTCGGTGTTGACGATGACGTCGGCGCCGCGCCGGAGGGCGTGGTCGAGCCCGGCCGCGAAGGCGCGCGCGAGCCCCTGGTGATTCGGGAAGCGCACCACCTCGTGCACGCCGTGCGCGAGCGCGACGTCCGCGGTCGCGTCGCGGCTGCCGTCGTCGATCACGATCACCTCGACCTCGTCGAACCCGCGGACCTGGCGCGGCAGCGCCGCGAGCGTCTGGGGGAGGGCCTCCTCCTCGTCCAGACAGGGGATCTGGATCACCAACTTCATGGTCGATCCGTCGAGCGTGACACAGCGTCCGCCGGGGTGTCAAAGCCCTATTTTTCGCTGAGATACAGCGCGGTATCCATGATCGCCGGCATCCGCGTCACGCCGCTCCGTGATGCCCTGCCGGCGCTGCCGACGCTCCTCGCCTGAGCGGCTTCACACCGCGGACGTCCAGAGCTCCAGGATCGCGGGTAGGACGGTGAGGTCGGCAACGACCCACGAGGCGCCGGCCTCGAAGAGGCGCTCTTCGCTGCCCTCGCCGCCGAGGACGCCGATGGTCAGGATGTCCGCGGCGCGGGCGGCGCGCATGTCGTTCGGACTGTCGCCGATGCCGAGCGCGCTCGCCGGGTCGACGCCGAGCCGGCGGAGCGCCTCGCGGTGCATGTCGGGCGCCGGCTTCGGCGGGAAGCGCGTCGAGCGTCCGAGCACGGCGCCGAAGCGGTCGGCGGCGCCGAGGCGCGCGAGCGCGGCCCGGATCGGCGCCTCGCCGTTCGCGCTCACGATGCCGAGCGCGATGCCGCGGGCGCTCGCGAGGTCGAGGAGCTCCGCGGCGCCGCGCAGCCAGTTGGCCTGTGACGCACCGGCGTGCTCGTGGCGCTCGAGGACGGCGAGCGCGTGGTCGCGGATGCCGTCGGCGTGGGCGCGCGAGGTGCGTGCGGCGAGCGCCTCGTCGAGCGCGACGAAGAGGCCGAAGGCGTAGCTCCGGCGCGTCACGTGCTCGGGGTCGAGGCCTTCGCCGCGATAGAGCTCCATCACGTCGCTCCGCGCGGCCGCCCAGTCGACCCACCGGCCGAAGTCGGTGAGGGTGTGGTCGAAATCGAAGACGAGCGCGCGGAGCGCGCGCGGAGCGGGGACGCTCACGCGCCCCGGCTCCGCCCGAGCGTCACGAGCAGGTCCTCGTGGAGCTCGAACCAGATCTGGTGCAGCGAGTCGACACGCGGGCTCGCGACGAAGCGCGGGTCGCCGGTCGCGATCGCGGCCGCCGCATCGGCGATGCGGCGCGCGTACGGCGCGAGGCGCGGTGCCACCGCCGCGAGCGCGGCCGCGACGCCGCCGACGGTCGCGGCGGCCGCCATCACGGCGGACTGCGCCGCGGGCTTGGCGGCGTCCGCGGCGAGCTGCCACGCGGTGATCGTCCCCTTGAGCCCGCGATCCGCAGCGGCGAAACGCGCGTCGTAGAGGGTCGCGAGCGCGGCGCGATCGATCGGCTCCCCGGCGACGAGACGCGTGAGCAGCGCCCGCCCGTCGTCGGAGAGCGCGACGAGCGGCGCGGGAGCGGCGCGCGACGCCGTGGACGGAGCGCCCGGCACGGGAACCGTCGCGCCGCGCGCCGCGAGCGCCGCGAGCCGCTCCGCCGCCGCGGCCACGTCGCCGCCGGCCGCGCGCGCGACCCGCGCCGCGTCGCCGCGTCCGTGCACGCGGAGCGCCATCAAGACCGCGAGCTCCGAGGTCGCCATCCGCGGACCGTTGTCCCGTCAGCGCTCGGAGCTGTCAACCGCGCCCGCCGCCGGCAGGTACGGCCACATCCACCATTGCTCCGGATGCGCGCGCACGAACGGAGCCAGCGCGTCCAGCACGACCGGCATGTCGACGGCGCCGGCCGGAACTCGGGGACCCGCGTGCACGGCGAACCCGCGCGCGTCGCGGGTGATCGCGAGCGTCTGTACCGCGCTGTCGGCGATGCGCGCAAGCGTCGGCAGGCCCGCGGCGAGCCGCACGCGCTCGCCGAAGAGCGTGCACGCGGCCGCGCGTCCGACCGCGTCTCCCGGCACGTCCGCCAGGAGATAGAGCGGCTTCCCGGCGCGCAGGTGCCGGCGCACGCCGAGCATCGACGCCCCGTCGGTCGCGAAGAACGGCCGCCCCGCCGTCACCTCGGTCCAGGCGACCTTGCGCTCGGCGAAGCGGCGCTTCGCGGCGGCCATGGGATTCGCCGGGTCGATGCCGCGGGCGACGAGGGCAAGCTCCGGCGCGAGCCGCCGGCAGAGATCGAGGTAGCCGAGCACCGGGCTCCCGAGATGCAGGCCGACGTAGACGACGGGTCCGTCCTCGGGCGCCAACGGCAGCGGACGAGCGCCGAAGGCCGCCGCGAGCGCGTCCGGCCGCCGCATGAAGAACGCGGCGTCGGCCTCCTCGCGCGCCTCGGACGCGAGGCTCGCGCGGTGGATGCGCCCGGCGTCGGCGGATGTCGCGGCGAGCCACCGGGCGATGCGATCGGTCGCGGCGGCGCGGCGACCCGGATCGCGCCGCCACTCCACGGCCGCGACGAACGCCGCGTACGCGCCGCCCCAGTGCGGATCGCGCGCGGCGAGCGGCAGGAGGCGCCCGTAGCGGCAGCGGTCCCACGCCGCCCCGGCAGTCACTTCTTCTCGACCGGACGCGCGCCCGAGCGCTCGCGCATGACCTCGCTCGTACGCCGCATCTCGCCGGTCTCGCCGCGCAGCATCGCGGCGCCGAACCGCTCGGCGGCGGCGCGCATGAGGCCCGCCTCGACCGGATCGAGCGCCGCCGCGATCGCCGCGAGCTCGCGCATCGCGCCGCCGATCGCCCGCATCGCGCCGGGCACGTCGCCCCGGGTCCTGAGGCCGAGCGCACGCGTCAACCCGTCGCGGACGACCTCGAGCCGCGGCGCCGCCGCCGGCCCGACGACGACGGCCAGCTCGCCGAGCCGCGTGATCAGGGCCTCGAGGACCGGCGGGGGATCGTGCTCGTGCGCCATGTGCTATGGGCCGCCCATGCCACTTTTCGTGATGATCGGCCACGACGCCCCGGACTCCAAGGAGAAGCGCCCGCTCCACCGTCCGGCCCACCTCGCCCATCTCGAGCCCCTCGCGGCGGCCGGGCGCGTCCCCCTCGCGGGACCGTTCACCGACGGCAGCGGCAGCCTGATCGTGCTCGAGGCCGACTCGCTCGCCGACGCGTGGGCGATCGTCACGCGCGATCCTTTCGTCGTGAACGGCATCTACAACCGCGTCGAGCTGAAGCCGTTCCTCAAGGTGTTCCCGGCGAGCCAGTAGCGCCGCGCTTCGATCGTGAGGTCGGCGATCAGGCGGTCGAGATCGAGCTGCTCGAGCGCGGAGGCCTGCCACCGGCGCACGTGCGGCAGCGCGTAGTCGCAGCAGACGCCCTCGAGCTCCCAGGCGAGGAACGCGAGCAGGTCGTCGACGGCCTCGGGCGACGCCGACACGTCAGCGATCGGCACGACCCGCGCGCCGCGCGCGCGGCGCATCTCGTCCCAGTCGGCGAAGAAGTCCTCGTCGGCCTGGTCGCCGTTCTCGATCTGGAAGAACGACGCGGTGGCGTACCCGACCGCGCGCGGCAGCGAAAGTCCGAGCGTCGCACCGGAATCGCAGAGGTAGCAGAGCGTCGGGTCGTGGTGCGCCTCGTCCTCGGAGGTCCGCTCCTCGATGAGGAAGGCCTCGGTGTACTCGATCGCCGCCCAGGCGCGGCGAAAGCGCGGCCGCCCGAGGATCTCGGCGGCGGCCGCCCGCGCGTCGCCGAGACCGGCCCGGGCGCGCTTGGCCGCGAGCTCGTCGCCGAGCCGGAGCGCCCGCAGATACTGCCGCCGCCAGGCCTGGAAGGCGTCGAGCAGCGCCGCCGTCTCGCTCGCCGGCGCCGATCCCGCCCAGACCGGAGGCTGCAGGGTCGCGATCGGCGCGAGCGGCCGTCTACTCATTCTGCCCGGCGGGCGCGCGGCGGATCGGGCCGTCACCGACCGGTCGCTGCGACGCGAGCGGCAGCTTGCCGGCGGGGTTCGCCATCGGCGGCTCGTCGACGGCGTCGGCGAGACAGGCCTGGACGTCGGGGGTGGTGAGGCCGAGGGTCCGCGCGATCTCGACCGCGCTCGCGCCCTGCTGCTTCATCTCCTTCACGCGGGCGCAATCGAGACCCGCCCCCGCCGGGGACATGGTGAGCACGAGCCCCGCCGCCGCCATCGCCATCGTCGTCGTTCGCATGATCGCACCTCCGATGGGCCCACCCTATCCGGTGCGATCGCCGCGATGAAGCCGTCAGCGTCTATTGGTCGCGGGAACCATCGTGCTACAACGCCAGCCCGTATGCCCGCGCTGTGCGCCCGGACCGTCGACGCGCGTCCGGCGCTTGCGATCGCGCTGCTCGCGTTCGGCATCCGCCTGGCGTGGGGGCTCGCGGCCGGCGTAACGCCCGGCGCCGCGTTCGACGACGCGTTCTGGTACCACGCAACGGCGACGACGCTCGCGAACGGCGGCGGCTACACGAGTCCGCTCACCGGCCAGCCGACCGCGGCCTGGCCGCCCGGCTATCCGCTGGTGCTGGCGCTCGGCTATCGCCTCGCCGGGCCGGCGCCCGCGACGGCGATCGTGCTGAACGCCTTCTTCGGCGGCCTCACCTGCCTCTTCGTCGCGGGTCTCGGCGGCCGACTCGGCGGATCCCGCGTGGGGCTCGTCGCGGCGGCCCTCCTCGCCGCCTATCCCGGCCACGTCTTCTTCGCGGCGCTCGTCCTGTCGGAGACGCTCTTCACGTGCCTCGTCTGCGGCCTCCTCCTCGCGGCGGTCGCGTGGCTCGCCGGCGCGGGCGGAACGCGGCCGCTCCGCTGGGTGGCGTGGGGCCTCGGCGTCGGCGCGACCACGCTCGTGCGCGCCGAGAGCGTCGTGCTCGTGCTGGTGCCGGCGGCGAGCCTCGCCGCCGCCGGGGAGCGCCGCGCCGCCGCGCGCGTCTTCGCCGCGGCGCTCGCCGGCACGCTCCTCGCGCTCGCGCCGTGGACGGCGCGGAACGCCCGCGTGTTCGGGGCGTTCGTCCCGACCAGCACGGGCTTCGGACGCACGCTCTGGATCGGCCACAACCCCGACGCGACCGGCGGCATGACGCAAACGATCCAGGACGCGATGGCGCGCGCGATCGAGACCGCCGGCGTCTCGCCCGCGACGCCGGCCGGGGAGCTCGCGGTCGACCGTCTGCTGCGCACGCAGGCGATCGCCTTCGCGCTCGCGCATCCGGGTCGCGAGCTCGCGCTCACGCCGCGGCGCGCGGCGCACCTCTTCCGCGGCGATCACGTCTGGCAGGCGTGGTACGGCCCCGGCACGCCCCGCATCGCCCCCTCGGCCGAGGCGCGGCGGCTCCTCGGCGTCGGCAGCAATGTCGCCTACGCGGCGCTCGGCGTGCTCGCGGTCGCGGGGTGGTTCCTGCGGGCGCGCGAGACGCGCTCCGCCTGGCGTCCGGTGACGGCGTTCGTCGTCGTCTGGATCGCGCTCTTCACCGCGATCTACGGCGACCCCCGCTTCCACCACGTCCTGATCCCGATCGCGTGCCTGCTCGCTGCCAACGGGCTGCTCGCGGCCGTGCGGCCCGTGCGCGCGCGCTCCGAGCGCCGCGACGCGCTCCCGTCCGCGACCGGGCGCGGCCCGGCGACGACGCTCTTCGCGTGCAGCGGCGCCGCCGCGGTGATCGTCGCGCTCGCGAACGTGGCCTCGCTGGCGCTCGCCCGCGACGTCGCGCGGATTCGCGATCTCCGGCCGCTCGCCGCGCTGCGGGTCGCGCTCGACGCGATCGACGTCCCGTTCCTCGCGAGACTGCCGACGCTGGTGCACGCGCCCTTCGACCTCCACGGCGCGCCCGCGCTCGCGACCTTCACCGCGCTCGCGCTCCTGACCTACCTCGCGTGCGGATGGGCCGTCGCGACGCTCGTGGCCCCGGCCGTCGTGCCGCTCGCGCGCCGCGCCGCCGGAGCACCGCGGCGAACGCCGCGCGGGCTCCCCACCGCCGTCCTGGCGGCGCCGCTCGTGCCGATCGCGGCGCACCGTCTGGGGCTCTGGACCGACGCCGACGGCCGCCTCGTCGCCGCCGCGAGCCTCGCGCTCACCGTCGCGGCATGGCTGGCCATACGCCCGTTCGCCTCCGACGCGGGCGCGCGCCGGCTCGTCGCCGCGTGCCGCGGCGTCACGCTCGCGGGTGTCGCCTGGGCGCTCGTGGGCACGCCGTTCGCCGTCCGTGCCGCCCGGCCCCACGACGCCCGCCCCGCGGCGCCGTCCGGCGCGCCGAACGTGGTGCTCGTCTCGATCGACACGTTACGGCCCGATCACCTCGGCTGCTACGGCTACGCGCGCGACACGAGCCCGACCATCGACGCGCTCGCCGCCGCCGGCGCCCGCTTCACGACCGTCGTCTCGCCGACCTCGTGGACGCTCCCCGCGCACGTGTCGCTCCTCACGGCGCTCCCGCCCGAGATCCACGGCGTCAGCGAGGACCGCTTCCGGCTCGGCCCGAGCGTCGTCACGCTCGCGCAGGTCTTGCAGCGCCAGGGCTACGCGACCGCCGGGTTCGTCTCCGGACCGTACCTCGACGCGGGCTACGGCTTCGCGCGCGGCTTCGACCACTATGACGACTACAGCGCGGTGCGCGTGGCGGCGGCGAAGACCCACAGCGGCCATACCTCCCCCGCCCTGTACGCGGCGGTGACGGGCTGGCTCGCCGACCGGAAGGCGGCCGCTCCGGCGCGCCCCTTCTTCGTCTTCCTGCACATGTGGGACGCGCACTACGACTTCAACCCGCCACCGCCCTACGACACGCTCTTCGACCCCGGCTATCGCGGCCGCGTGACCGGCGACGACTTCGAGACCGGCACCCAGGTGCACTCCGGCATGGATCCGCGCGACCTGGCGCACGTCGTCGCGCTCTACGACGGCGAGATCCGCTTCACCGACGAGTGGCTCGGGCGCATCCTCGCCGAGGTCGAGCGCGCCGCGCCCCGCGGCGACACGCTCGTGATCGTCACCTCGGATCACGGCGAGGAGTTCTTCGAGCACGGCCGCAAGGGCCATCACAAGGCGCTCTTCGACGAGAGCATACGGGTGCCGCTCGTCGTGCGGTATCCGCCGCGCGTCGCGGCCGGCACGACGGTGGACGCGCAGGTGCGGCTCGTCGACGTCGCGCCGACGCTCCTGGCGCTCGCCGGTCTTCCAACGCCGCCCGGCTTCGGCGCCGGCGCGCTCGCGGCCGACTATGCCGGCCGCGACGTCTCGCCGCTGCTCGCGCGCGGCGCACCGGCCGTCCTGCCCGCCGTCCCGGCGTTCGCGGGCTTGCAGCCGTTCGACTTCGCCGCCGTGCGCACCGAAACGCACAAGCTCATGACCGGCTTCTTCGACGCCCCGGCCGAGCGCGTGTTCGACCTGCGCGTCGACGCAGGCGAGCGCCACGACGTCGCGTCGCGCGAGCGGGCAACCGCCGACGCGCTCAGGAGCATGCTCGCGACCTGGCGGCGCGGCGCCGCCGACGCGGCGCGCGCTGCCGAGGCGTCGGCGATGAGCGCGGAGCACGAGGCCGCGCTCCGCGCGCTCGGCTACGTCGAGTAGCGCGACGTCGTCAGCGCGCCGCCGCGTCGAGCACGGGCGCGAGCTCGCGGCGGAGCGCCTCGGCGACGAACCGATTGCCGGCCGCCGTGTAGTGACCGGCCGCCGCGTAGAACCGCACGACGCCCTCCGGAAAGAAGAGAGCGTCCTGCTCGGCGGCGGGCAACCGCCGGCAGGTGGGCGAGAGATCGACGATCCGGAACCCCGCGGCCGCCGCGCGCGGACCGATCGTCGGCCACCACGCGAGGCCGCTCGGCGCCGCCACCGGCAACCGGCAGTCGAAGGCCGTCGGCAGGTAGACGAGGACGAGCGTACCGCCGCGCTTCTCCGCCGTCGCGCGCAGCTCCGCGAAGACCGCGAGCGCGGCGTCGACGACGCGGTCGCGCTCCGCCGGATCGACCGCCGGTGGCGCGGTCTGCGGGGAGAGGCGGCGGCCGATGCGATCCACGAGCTCGTAGGTCTTCGTCCGCTTCACGATCTCGCGGACGCGCACGGTCGGCATCCAGAACGGACGCCGCCACGCCGGCACGTGCTCGACGACGAGCGCGCCGTCGCGCACGGCGAGCGTCGGCTTGCCGTAGTCGCCGAGGAAGCGGGTGCTTCGCATACGCTCGAAATCGGCGTCGATGAACGCGAAGAGGTGCACGGCCGGCGCGAGTGCGGCGCCGTCGCGGCGATACCAGAGGAAAGCCTGGTCGACGCCGTACCCGCCCTGCCCCATGTTCACCGTCTCGAGCCGCGGGTCGAGCGACGCGAGGAGCGCGCACCAGGTCGCGTCGTCGGCGACGCCCGGACCGAGCGTGAAGGAATCGCCGCTGCAGACCACACGCGTCTTGCCGGGCGGCGGCGCGGGCGCCGGGTCCACGCGGCCGCGGAATCCGTGCGTGTTCGTGTGGAAGCCGACGCCCGGACCGTACAGGTCGGGCAGCGCGACGTTCGGAACGCTCGCCCAGCCGAGCGCGGGGTCGTAGCGCGCGAAGCGGTCGAGCGCGACGTGTCCGCTCGACCCGAAGAAGAGGCCGGCCGAGATCGCGAGGCTCGCGAGCCCTTCGACGAGGGCCACGGCGGCGAGCGCCGCCACGAACGCGACGACGACGACCAGGAGACGCTGGACCATCGGAGCGGGCTAGGAGCGCGGCGGCGCGCCGCGGCCGCCCGGCGCCGCGGCGGCGAGCGCGTAGCGGGCGAGCAAGCGCACGCCGAAACCCACCCCGCCGCGCGGCGCGTTCGGGATGTCGCGGTCCGTGAATCCGACGCCGGCGATGTCGAGGTGCGCCCACGGCAGCGCGCCCACGAACTCCCGCAGGAAGAGCCCGGCGTGGATCGCGCCGCCGTGGCCGGCCTCGGCGACGTTGGCGAGATCGGCGACCGCGCTCTCGAGATCCGCTAGGTAGTCGGCGACGAGCGGCAGCTCCCAGAGCCGCTCGCCGCCCTCAGCGCCGGCGGCGATCAGCGCCGCCACGAGCGCGCGATCGTTCCCCATGATGCCGGCGATGCGGTTGCCGAGCGCGCTCCGCACGGCGCCCGTCAGCGTGGCGACGTCGACGATCGCGTCGGGCCGGTCGCCGGCGGCGATCGCCAGCGCGTCGGCGAGCACGAGCCGGCCCTCGGCGTCGGTGTTCAGCACCTCGACGGTCTTGCCGGCCGGAGTCCGCAGCACGTCGCCGGGCTTGAGCGCGGAGCCCCCCGGCATGTTCTCGCTCGCCGGCACGTAGGCGCGCACCTCGATCGCGGGCTTCAGCGCCGCGATGGCGAGCATCGCGCCGAGCACCGCCGCGCCGCCCGCCATGTCGCGCTTCATGTGCTCCATGCCGTCCGGGCGCTTCAACGAAAGCCCGCCGCTGTCGAAGGTGATGCCCTTGCCGACGAAGGCGAGGCGGCGCGACGGCGGCGGCGCGGCGGCGGGCGACGGCGCCGCGGCCTTGTCCGCGCCCGGCGGCCGATAGACCACGCGGACGAAACGCGGCTCCTCGGCGCTCCCGCGCGCGACCCCGAGGAGCGCGCCCATGCCGAGCTTGCGGATGCCGGCCGGCCCGTCGACTCGCACCTCCAGCCCGGCGCTTCGCAGAACGCGCTCCGCGTCCGCCGCGAACGCGGCCGGCGTCATCACCGCCGCCGGCTCGTTGATCCAGTCGCGCGCCTGGTTGGTGGCGCCGGCGAGGATCTCGCCGGCGCGGACCGCGCGCCGGAGCGCCGGGTCGCGCGGTCCGACGAGCCCCGCGAGGGTGAGCGTCGCGAGCTCGACCCGATCGCGGTCGTGCCTGTAGCGCGTGAAGCCGTAGCCGGTGAGGAGCGCGCCCTCGACGAACGCCGCCAACGTCTCGGGACGCTCGAGCGGGAGCCGCGTCGGCTCCGCGAGGAACCCCACGGCGACCGTGCGCGCTCGCGCCTCGCGCCCCCGCGCGACGGTCTGGTCGCCGGCGCGCCGGTAGGCGTCGGCGAGATTCGTCTGCGTGCTCGCGCCGACACCGACGATCGCGAGCGGCTTCGCGCTCCGTCCGACCGTCCGGAGCAACGCCGACGTCCCCTCCGCGCCCGTGAAGCGCTGGCGCTCGAGCATCCGCACCACGGCCGGACCGGCCGCCTTGGCGGAGCGCAGACGGGCGAGCGTGTCGCTCGCGACGACGAGCACGACGAGGTCCGCGTCGACGCGCTCGGGTGCCGCCTCGCCGAGTCGGATCTTCACGAGGGCCCCCCCGCGTCGGTGGCATGCGCCCGCAGATACGAGAGCAGCACCGCTTCCTCGTCCTCGGTGAGCGGCTCCGCCCCCCGGCGACGCATCGTCTCCCGCATCTTCCGCACCTGGATCTCCCACATCGCGGCCGTCAGCGACCTCGGCTCGTGCAACGGATGACACGTCCCGCAGCGGGCCTGGTAGAGCCGCGCGCCCGGCGAGTCGGCGTCGGGGAGCGCGCGCACGCAGCCGGCCGCCACCGCCATCGAGCCGAGCACCACCAACCGACGCGCCCTCCGCATCGCGGACCGGCTATCCGGATCGGTGTGCGTTGACAAGCTTGCGCCGCCCGCGGGAGTCAGATCGCGGCGCGACAGTAGGCTGCCTGCCCCGGGGCCTCGCTGACGCCGACCTCGATCTCGGTGAGCCCCCGCATCGCGTGCGGGTCGAGTCCCTCGCGCAGACGCGCGAGCACGTACGCGGCGAGCTCCTCCGCCGACGCGTGGACGATCGGGAGCAGCGCGCAGTCGGTCGCCGGGAAGAGGAATCGCGCCCCGTCCTCGTAGGTCAGCGCGACGCTCGGCCCCTCGTGCGCCACGGTCAGGCAGTCGCTGCGTACCGGCACCAGCACGCGCTCGTCGAGCTCCTCGCACACGGCCCGGGTCACGCGCTTCACGATGCCGAAGTCGAGTACGTAGCCGTCCGCGCCGACGGTGCCGGAGATCGCGACCGATACCTGGTAGTTGTGCCCGTGGAGCGGCTCGCGAAAGCCCTTGTACGCGATGAAATGCGCGGCGGAGAACTTGAGATAGTCCTTCTGCACGACGACGCGATAGCCTGCCCTCACGCGGTCTCCTTTCGTTCGGCGAGCGCCGCGAGCGCGGCGTGGATCGCGGCGCCGTCGCTCCAGTCGGCGAATACGGCCGCCGGCCGGAGCGCCGCGAGCTCCGCGAGCGGCGTGCGTCCGGTCGCGACCAGCACCGCCGGCATCCCGTTCGCCGCGGCCGCGGCGTGGTCGAGCGGCGTGTCGCCGAGGATGACGCAGTCCGCGCGCCGCACCGCCCGCCCGCTGTGCGCGCGGAAGCGCTCGCGCGCCACGTCGGGCAGGGCGGCGCGCAGCGCGTGGTCGCTCCCGAAGGCGCCGACCGCGAAGAAGTCGGCGAGCCCGGCCGCGCGCAGCTTCAGCTCCGCCGCGCCGGCGAGGTTGCCGGTGAGGACCGCGCTCGCGAAGCGCGGGTCGGCGGCGACCGCTTCGAGCAGCGTGCGCGCGCCCGCCACGGGCTCGACCGTCGTCGCGCCGTCCGCGATCGCCTCGGCGAGCCGCGCGCCGAGCGCGCGCTCCATCGCCGCGAGCGCGGCCGCGTCGACCTCGGGCGCGGTCCCCGTCATCGCGAGCAGCTCGGCGACGATCGCCGGGTCCGTCTTGCCGTCGGGGCGCATCGCGCCGATCGACACGTCGACACCGAAGACGTCGCGCATCGCCAGGTCGAACGGGATCCGTCCGGGCGTGTGACGCGCGTCCAGGATGGTTCCGTCGAGATCGAAGAGCAGGAGCTTCACGACACCGCCTTGCGGACGTGCACCGTGAAAGGCTAGTGCACCGCCATCGAGATGGCGATGCACTAGCAGAGGCCGTCCGCGTCACCAACGTCAGGAGAGCATTCGTGGATCTCGCGCACACGCTGTACGAGCCGGAGGGCGACGGCCCGCACCCGACGATCGTCGCCCTCCACGGATGGGGCGCCGGCGCTTTCGACCTGATGGGGCTCGCGCCGTACCTCGGCGGCGGCCGCTTCCAGGTGATCTGTCCGCAGGGGCCCCTCGAGGTGCCGCTCGGCACGACGGGGGCCGTCGGCTTCGGATGGTTCCCGCTGAGCGCGGTGCAGCCCGCGATCGAGGGCCCGATCGAGGACGCGACCGCGCGCCTCGAACGATTCCTCGAGACCGCGCTCGCGCGCTACGCGGTCGACCGGCGCAAGCTCGTGCTCCTCGGTTTCAGCCAGGGCGGCGTGCTCGCGTACCGTCTGGCGCTCGCGGCGCCGCGGCGCTTCGCGGGACTCGCGGCGTTGAGCTCGTGGCTCCCGCCGCAGATGGTCGCGACCCTGCCCGACGTCGACGGCCGCGACGAGCTCCCGACCCTCGTCCAACACGGCACCGCCGACGAGATCATCGCCGTCGCACGCGCCCAGCAGTCGCTCGAGGCGCTGCGCGCGCTGCGCGTACCGGCCGTCTACCGCGAGTACGACGGCATGGGGCACGAGATCAGCGCCGAGAGCCTCGCCGACCTGTCGCAGTGGCTCGAGGACAAGGTGCGCTCGCCGATCATCCTGGCGTGAGCCCCGCGTGACGACGCGCCGCGAGCTCGCGGGCCCCTCGCATCTGCACGGCTCCGAGATCATCCGCCGGCGGCTCGTCGAGTGGTACGTCGCGCAAGGACGCGAGCCGCCGGCCGCGCTCGCGAAGGTCGCCGACCTGGCCTTCGCCCTCCTCCGCCAGGGCGCGGTGAGCGTATGGCGCCACGCCGACGGCAGCCTGCGCTGCCGCCTCGTGAGCGCCGGCAGCCGCGACCCGAACGAAGAGCGTCTCGCGACGTTCCGTCCGCCGCGCGCAGCAGGTTGCTGAAAAAGGGCCATCTGCGTCGTTGCTCGGTCGCTCGCTTGTGCGGCGTAGCTTCCGCTACGCCTCCGCGCTCACTTCCTCGCGCCTAGCAGCTGACCCTTTTTGAGCAACCTGCTGGGGCTACCACGTGCGCTCGGTGGGGCTTCGCTTCGCTCGCCCTTCATCTCACAAAGGATCTCGCCTTCGTCGAAACGTGATCGGTGGGGCTTCGCTTCGCTCGCCCTTCATCTCACAAAGGATCTCGCCTTCGTCGAAACGTGAGATGGATGAGCGGCGCGGAGCGAAGCGGCGCTCACACCACCGCACGTGGTACCCCCCGCAGGTTGCTCAAAAAGGGGCAGCTGCTCGGCGACGACGCAGATGGCCCTTTTTCAGCAACCTGCGTCAGCGGCTCGCGAGAGCGAAGATGGGATACGGGTCGGTGCTGCGGACCGTCACCGGCCGGCCGGGATGGCGGAGGATCACGCGCGCTTCCGCGAGGGTGATCGGACGCCCGAAGAGGCAGTGGCGCTGGCGGCCCTCGCCCTGGGTGTTCGCCCACGCCATGAGCTCCTCGGGCGACGGACGGTGGCCGAGGGCGACCGCGCATTGGCGGACGACGAAGCCAAGCATGATCTTCGGCGGCGCGGTCTTCGCGGTCGGCATGGTCGATGGTTATCCATCGTCCCCACGCACCGGAGCAAGCGGGCACGTCGCCTCCGTGTCCAGGACGAGCGCGACCGGGACGCCGCGCCGCCGCGACACGACGAGCGGCTCGACGACGGGCGCGGCCGGGCGCGGCGTCACGAGCCGGTGCGCTCCCGCTACGCAGGCGGCGCGCGGGAGCGTCCGGCGGAGACGGTACGCGAGGACGAGCAGATCGCTCTCGTCGAGATCGTCGTCGGCGACGAGCGGTGACGCCTCCGGCACGCGCGCCGCGACCTCGCGCGCGAAAGGCACGAGCGAGCCGCGCGCGCCGCGGCGCACCCGGACGCCCTGCCCGATCACGAGGACGCCGAGGTCGATCGCGACGACCAGGGCGGCGAGCGCGCGCGCCGGCGGCGCCGTCGTCACCCGTCGGAGCGCCGCGAGGGCCGGCGCCGGGACGCGCGCCGGCTCGCGCCACGCCGCGAGCACCGAGGCGAGCGCGCGTGCCGCGAGGAGGGCCACCGCGGGATAGAGCGGTAGCAGATAGACGCCGCGCTTTCCGTACGCCGCCGTGAAGACGGCGACGATCGTGATCCACCAGACGTGCAGGAACCGCCCGAGCTCGTCCTCGCGCGCGCCGCGCCACCACCGTGCCGCCGCCGCGACCAGGACGAGGTTCCACGGCAGCAGGTCGGTCGCGAGGTTCGCGACCATCGTGAGCCGCGAGCGACCTCCGTGCATGCCGAAGACGCCGCGCCCGACGAAGCGATCGACGTTCTCGTGCAGGATCTGCCGCGCCAGGAAGTCGCGGCCACCGACCCACGTCGCGGCCGCGTACCACCCGACGTCGACGACGAGCACGAGCGCGGCGAGCCGCCACGACCAGAGCGCGCGCAGGCGATCGAGCCGACGCTCGACGGCGAGGAACGCGGTGACGACGAGACCGACGAGTACCGCGCCGGCCGGCCCTTTGGTCAGCACCGCCGCGGCGACGGCGCCGTAGCAGAGGGCGCGCGCCCACGGGTCCCCGGACCGGTACCAGCGCAGGAACGCGACGAGCGCGGACGTCACGGCGGCCGTGAACACCATGTCGACACGGGCCTCGCTCGCGGCCTCGACGAACCCGTGCATGCCGGCGAGCGCCCCGACCGCGAGCCAGCCGCACGCGCGCCCGCCGGCGCGCACGCCGACGAGGTACACCGCGACCAGCACCGTCCAGGCCGCGAGCGCCGACGGGAAGCGCACCACGGCGTCGGAGAGCCCGACGAGCGCGGCCGTCGCGGCCGCGACCCAATGGAAGAGCGGCGGCTTCGACGGCATCTCGCCGTTCCGGCTCGGCAGCACCCAGTGGCCGCGCGCGACGACGTCCTGCACGACGAGCCCCTCGCGCGCCTCGCCGTGCGTGCCGATCGGCGGCGCGGCGAGCGGCCACGCGAGCGCGAGCGCGGCCATCAACGTCAGCGCCGCGAGGTCGGCGACGCGCGGACGGTCCTCGTGCATGGCCGGCGCTCATAGCGCGGCGCCCCCATGCCGGGAAGCCGCCGCGCCCTCGACGCCCCGGAGGGCTTGAGGCATAGTCGCGGCTTCGATGACGCGCAGGCGGAGGGGACGCCGTCCCGAGGACTCACGTGAGGGAGCCGAGCACGACGTTCAACCGCGCGTCGGACCGGACGGACGCCCCGACGACCGTCGCTCCCAGCAACCGGACTTCTACACGCCTCCACCGTCGCCGCTGACGCGCTGGCAGCACCACCGCCCGCACGGCGGAGCGCCACAGGGGCGGCGCGGGCCGGACGCGGGTCGGATCCGGCCGTACGGCCCCGCGCCGCGCTTCGGGCAAGATTCGCGAGGCGGCGCGCCGCGCGGAGACGCCCAGGGCGGAGGCGAGCGCGGACGCCGGTCGCCCGACCCGACGGGCGGCGCGCGCTACGACCGTCGCGGCGCGCCGCCGCCGCAGCGCCCGCGCCGCTTCGGCGCGAACGAGCATCCGCGCCCGCGAGCGGACCCGGCGCGCACGCCCCCACCGCGGGCCGCGGCGTCCGTCGCCGGTACGATCGAACCGTTCGACCTCTTCTGCGCCTATCACCTCGGCATCACGCCCGACGGAGCCTACCGCATCCAGAACATCCACGAGGTCGCGCGTCGTTTCGGCACCAATGCCGCCGAGTTGCGCCAGATCCTCGTCGCTCTCGGGATGGCGGCCGACGACATCGTGCACAGCGGCTTCGACCTTCCGAGCGCGCAGGTCGACATCATGGTCGCGCCGGAAGGCATCAGCCGTCGCGAGCTGGCGCGCCCGCTCTACGAGGAGTTCCGCAACGCCCCGAAGAAGACCCGCGACTGGGCGCGCGAAATGGAAGACGCGCAACGCCAGATCGACCAGACGATCGGACGCGACGGCCGCTGGTCGCCGGCGCCGCGCGATCCGGCAGGAAAGCAATCATGACGACGACCCCCGTCCACGACCCTTTCAGCGTCGCCGGCAAGTCCGTGATCGTGACCGGCGGCGGCACCGGCATCGGCGCCGCCATCGCGCGCGTCTTCAGCGAGCGCGGCGCGAAAGTCCTGATCGCGAGCCGCAACGGCGAGCACCTCGGTCCGGTCGCGAAGGCGCTCCGCGACGGCGGCGGCGTCGTCGAGAGCATCACCTGCGACGTCCGCGATCCGGATCAGGTCGAGGCCATGGTCGACCGGGCGGAGCAGGAGTTCGGGGGCGTCGACGTCATGATCAACAACCACGGCGCGAGCTTCTACGCGCGCGCCGAGGAGCTCAGCCCGAACGGATTCGCCACCATCGTCGCGATCAACCTGAACGGCACCTTTCTCTGCGCGCGGGCCGTCGCGCGGCGCTGGATCGAGAAGAAGCAGGGCGGCCGCATCATCAGCATGTCGTCGGAGGCCGGCATCTACGGCGCGCCCGGCATGTCGCACTACGCCGCCGCCAAGGCCGGCGTGCAGCAGTTGACCCGCACGCTCGCCATGGAGTGGGCGCAGTACGGCATCCTGGTGAACTGCATCGCGCCCGGCCCGATCGACACGCCGGAGGCGGCGACGCGCAGCTGGGGCACGCCGGAGATGAAGAAGCAGGTCGAAGCCTCCACCGCGCTCAATCGCCTCGGCCGCGTCGAGGAGATCGCCTGGCCGTGCGTCTTCCTCGCCTCCGAGGCGGCGGGCTTCGTGACCGGTCAGACCTTCTCGGTCGACGGCGGCCCGACCTCGCCGCTCACGATTCCTTAGCGGCGGCGTGACGCTGCGCCCGCCGCGCGAGCGCCGGCGCGATACCCTTCCACACGCAGTAGCGCTTGAGGCCGTCGCGGCCGAGGTCGCACGCGACCGCCATCACGAGCGCGTCGTCGATCATCCCGATGCGCGGCAGGAAGTCGGGCACGAAATCGAGCTGATCGGCGAGGTAGGCGACGCCCGCCGCGAGCAGGCTGATCGCGAAGTACGGAATCTGCGGACACCGGCCCGCCGCGTGATCCTTAAGGCAGAGGATCGCGAGATCGAGCTGCGCGCGGAGCCTCCGCCCCGGCATGCCCGGGAGCTTCGTGGCGCGCTCGCGGATCGACGATTCGGCGACGAGCAGATCGCCGACGTCGGCCGGCGCGAGCTTGTTGGCGAGCTCGACGACGGCTCGCACGACCTCGGCGCGGGTGAGGAGCGCGGACGCCGCGGGCTTGCTGCGCCGGGCGGCCGATCGGCTCGCCGCCCGACGCGAAACGCGCCCGGGACGCGCCCTGCCCGGCTTCGCCGCTCGACCCATGCCCGGTCCATAGCGCCGCAGGCGTCCGAGTTTCAACGCCCCCGGGGTCGGCGCGCGGACGCGCCCGCGCCGAAAGCCGCCGCCCCTATTGCTCGAGGCAGTAGACCGCGAGCGTCGTCGCGCAGTTGCCGGTCGTCGCGTGCGCCCACCAGGTCGAGTCGGCGAACGCCGACGCGCCGAGCGCCGCCGACGTCGACGTCTGCGCGCTCCAATCGTCGCACGTCGAGGCGAGCGTTCCCGTCGCCGACGGCAACGGCGCGCCGGTATACGCCAGGTCGCCGGCCGACGGCACGTAGGTTCCATCGGCCCGCTGCCAGATCCCGCTGTCGAGCGGACTCCCCGCGGCGACGGTCGCCCCGGTCGCGATCGGCGTCCCGTCGGGCCGCACGTAGAGCGGCGCCAGCGTCACCCGCGACGCCGCGGTGGCCGTCGAGGTCGCAAGCAGCGCCTTGTAGGTTCCCGCGAGGCCCGCGGCGGTCGCGTTGCTGGCGCAGAGCGTGTCCGCGGCCGCCACGTCGACGCCCGGACCCGGCAGGAACGCTTTGGTGCTGACGAACGCGATCTTGCCGCTCGTGGCCGGCGGCACGAGGTTCGAGGCGTGGTCGATCTGGAAGCAGTAGAGGCGGCGCGCCGTGTCGCAGCCGGCGTTGCTGCGCGCCGTCCACGCGACCGGGCCTCCCGTCGAGCGGCCGACGTTGCCATCGGCCGCGCCGTCCATCGACGTCCAATCGGCGCACGTCGTCGCGGCGACGACGCCGTCCTTGGTGGTTCCGGTCCACACGGTGAGCCCGCTCGACGTCGGCGCCGCGTTGGTCGACACGTCGGCGCCGCTCTCGTCGAGGCGCAGCGGATGGAAGATCTTGTTGGCGAGAATGTCCGCGACGGTGTTCGCGAACGGCTTGCCGTCGACGCGCACGAAGCCCTGCGCCGCGCCGAGGCGGGTCATGGCGTTCACGCCGGCCGTGGAGAGCCACGCGACCCAGGTCCCCGGCAACGCGGCGGCGGCGGCGCGCTCGGCGCAGATGGTGTCGGCGGCGGCGATCCCGCCGAAGTCGCCCTTCTGCAGCGTCGACGTGACGAATGCGCGGTTGAACAGCGGGGTCGCCGTCGCGGTCGGCGTCGGCGTCGCCGTGGCCGTCGGGGTCGCGGCGGTGGCGCTCGGCGTGAGCGTCGGCGCGGGCGTGAACGTCGGCGGCGGGCCACCGGGCGTCGCCGTACGGGTGGGCGTCGCCGTGCGGGTGCGCGTCGCGGTCGGCGTACGCGTCGGGGTCGCGCTCGTCGAGCCGGGCGTCGGCGTCGGGCACGCGACCAGGCTCCGCTGCACGAGGTCGAGCATCTCGCCCGCGCGCGGCGCGCCGAACCGCAGCAGCTCGCCGACGCGACATTGGTAGGCGAGCCGGAGGCAATCCTTGTAGTCGTCGAGCGAGCCGAGGGTCGCGACGTACGGCCGGCAATCGGTGAAGAGCGCGTCGATGTTGGCGGCGAGCTCGGTCCGGAGCGTCGCGAACGGGATCAGCTCTTCCGCGCACTTCTTGTCGACGGCGAGCTCGAGCTTGAGCGCCTGCCCGTCGAGGCTCGCGAACTGCTTGTCGCAGGTGGCCTGCGCCTTCAAGAGGCAGTTCGGGTCGCCGGGCTTCAGCTGCACGCAGGCGAACACGGCATCGACGCACTTCTTGAGCGCCTTGTAGCCGTTCGCGAGGTAGGTGCGGCCGGCCGCGGAGACGTTCTTCTCGCAGGCAACGACCGCTTTCGCCTGGGCCGGATCCACGAGCTGGGCGCGCGCGGGCGCCGGCCGGCTCACGCACGCTCCCGCGAGCAGAAGGGCGAGCACGGCGGCGGTGATGGGACGGGTGTGCGGAGCGGCGAGCGTGGCGGGGATCCTCGTGTCCCGTCGACCCTAGGCGCGGGTCATGTATGGGTCAAGCTGGTTTCTCGGGCTGTTGCTGCGTTGCGCAGTGGAACGCCCCGAGACCCCACACGAGGTCGCGGCTGTCGACGCCGACCACGCGCCGCGACGGAAAGCAGCGCCGCAGAAGCGCGAGCGCGGCCTCGTCGTTCGGGTCGGCGAACGTCGGCGCGAGGACGACCGCGTTCCCGACGTAGAAGTTGGCATAGCTCGCGGGCAGGCGCTGGCCGTCGCGCACCACCGGCCGCGGCATGGGCAGCTCGAGGATCGTGAACGGCCGCCCGTCCTGATCGCGGGCGGCCCGCAGCCGTTCGAGGTTCTCCCGCAGCGGACGGTGGTTCTCGTCGGCGGGATCGGGCTCCACGACGGTCACGATCGTGTCGGGCGCGACGAAGCGCGTGATGTCGTCGACGTGCCCGTCCGTATCGTCGCCCGCGATGCCGTCGCCGAGCCAGATCACGTGCCGCGCGCCGAGGAACTCGCGGAGGTGGGTCTCGATCGCGGCGCGGTCGAGGGCCGGGTTGCGGTTCGGATTCAAGAGGCAGGACTCGGTCGTGAGGAGCGTCCCCCGTCCGTTCACGTCGAGCGAGCCGCCCTCCATCACGATGCCGGGACGGAACGCGCGGAGACCGAGGATCTCGGCCACCCGCGAGGGAACCGCGTCGTCGCGGTCGAAGGGCGGGTACTTTCCGCCCCACGCGTTGTAACCCCAGTCGACGACGGCGACCTCGCCCGGCCGGGTCACGAAGATCGGACCGTGATCGCGGCACCACGGCTCGTTCGTGGGGATGCGGTGCAGGTGGACGCGCGCGCGCGCGACGCGCCGCGACGCGTCGAGCAGCGCCGCGACGCGCGCCTCGTCGTCGGCGTCGAGCACGTTCACCTGCACGTCCTCACCCGCCGAGAGCTCTTCGATCATGCGGAGCCAGAGCGGCGGCACCCGTTCGTAGAGCCCGGGGAAGCTGATGCCCTCCGGGCGCGGGAACGAGAGCCAGGTGCCCGCGTGCGGCTCCCACTCGGCAGGCATGCGGAACCCGAGCGCGCGCGGCGTGGGCTCGGTCACGAGACCTCCGGCGCCGCCGCGATCACGCCCATACGATCGCCGGCCGGCATGCGCCGAGCGCCCGATCGTTGGTGACGATGGTCCCCGTCACGTCCCAGCCAGGTGCTTGCGCAGGAACCCGATCGCGCGCGGCCACGCGACCGCCGCCACCGCCGGTCGATAGGCGTCGGGCCGGGTGTCGTTGAAGAACGCGTGGCCGGCGCCGGCGTAGCTCTCGATCTCGAACGTCTTCCCCTCGCGTTCGAGGATCGCGCGCAGCTCGTCGACGTCGGGGTTCGGGATGAGCGCGTCCTCCGCGCCGAAGAGGCCGAGGTACGGGCACGCGAGGCGCGGCGCGAGCTCGAGGGGGCTCGCCGGCTTGCGCGCGTTGCGCTCGGCGTAGCGCAGCATGCCGTACCACGAAACGCAGGCCGCGAGCCCGGGAACGCTGCACGCCGCCATGAGCGCGTATTGCCCGCCCATGCAGTAGCCGGTGATGCCGACGCGCTCGCGCCGTACCTCGGAACGGCTCGCGAGGCAGCGGACCGCCGCGCCGAGGTCGGCGAGGATGCGCGGATCGGGCAAGGATTCGATCCACGCGAAGACCGACGGCATGTCGGGCAGGTCGGGCGCGCCCTCGCGGCTGTAGAGATCGACGGCGAGCGCGAAGAAGCCCTCGCGCGCCAAGCGGCGCGCGATGTCGCGGTAGTGGTCGGTGAGGCCGCGCACGTCGGGAATCACGACGAGGCCGGAGAGCGCCGTGCCGCCGGTCGGCCAGGCGCCGTAGCCGTTGATCGTGGCGCCGTCGCCGGGAAACCGGAGGTCCGCGTCGGAGATCGCGTCGGTCATGGCGGTCAATCCGCGTAGCGCCGGGTGATGTCGCCGTAGGCGTCGATCCGCCGGTCGCGCAGGAACGGCCAGTGCGTGCGCGCGGTCTCGATCGCGCCGAGGTCGCAGGGCACGACCAAGATCTCCTCGCGATCGGCGCGGGCGCGCGCGAGGATCCGGCCGGCGGGATCGACGAGGAAGCTCTGCCCCCAGAACTCGAGGCCGTCGCCACCGGGATGCGGCTCGTGGCCGACCCGGTTCGGCACCGCGACGAAGACGCCGTTGGCGATCGCGTGGCCGCGCTGCACCGTCTCCCACGCCGTATGTTGCGCCTCGCCGTGCTCTTTCTTCTCCGAGGGGTGCCAGCCGATCGCGGTCGGGTAGAAGAGCACCTCGGCGCCGGCGAGGGCCGTGAGTCGCGCCGCTTCCGGGTACCACTGGTCCCAGCAGATCAGCGTGCCGACGCGCGCCGCGCCGACGTCGAAAGCGCGGAAGCCGAGGTCGCCAGGCGCGAAGTAGAACTTCTCGTGGAAGAGCGGGTCGTCAGGGACGTGCATCTTGCGATACGTCCCGATCACCGCGCCCGTGGCGCCGAGCACGACGACGGTGTTGTGATAGACGCCCGCCGCCCGCCGCTCGAAGAGCGAGGCCACGATCACGATCCCGAGCTCGCGGGCGAGCTTCCCGAGCTTGGTCGTCGACGGACCCGGGATCGTCTCGGCGAGCGCGAAGTTCGCGTGGTCCTCGGATTGGCAGAAGTAGCGCGAGCGAAAGAGCTCCGGCAGGCAGACGATCTCGGCGCCGCGCTTCGCGGCCGCGCGCACGTGCTTCACGGCGGCCGCGAGGTTCACGCCGGGGTCGACCGCGCACCGCATCTGCACGAGGCCGACGGTGACAACACGCTTGTCGTTGCGTTTCACGCCGCGACTATTCCTGCCGAGATCGCCCCTTGCAACCACGCGCCCGATCCGGAGCCGCACACCACCAGCGAGTCGGCAGGAGCCCGCGCGACATTTCATCGCCGACGCCGGTGGTGGTGCGGGTCGCGATGCGAGCGACGCCAGGCGGTGCGGCGGCGGCGGCGGTGGGTGACTTTGCGAGCGACAGACAGCTCGCTTGACCCCGACACATGGAGCCACCGGCGGGTAGTAGGCGCTCGGCTCCAGGAACCGGGAGCCGCAAAGCCACCCACCACCGCCGCCACCGCACCCGCAGCGCCGGCGCCTTGATTGTCGCCCACGCCCATGTGCAAACACCCCGGCGATGCGCGTGCTCATCGGGAGCGGGATCGACGGCTTCTGCCACCGCTATGGCCCGCTGCACTGGGCCGAGCAGCTGGCGACGCAGGGGATCGCGTCGACCGTATGGGCGCACACCGATCCGCGTCTCGCCGCCGACCTCGAGTCGCACGACGTCCTCCTCCTGTATCGCGTGCCGGACGGCGACTGGATCCGGCACCTTCTCGGTCGCGCGGCAGCGCTCGGCCGACCGACGGTCTTCGCGGTCGACGACCTGATCGTCGTTCCGGACCTCGGCGACCCGCCGCTCCTCGACCACCGGAGCGACGTCGAGCGCCGCCTCTGGCACGACGGCATCCGGCGCTACCGCCGGACGCTCGACGCCTGCGACGCGCTGCTCGCGACGACCGCGCCGATCGCCGCCGTCGGGAGCGGGCTCGCTCTGCCGACCGCGCTCCATCGCCAGGGCGTCTCCGCCGTCGAGCTCGCGCTCGGTGCCGCCGCGCGGACGGCGCGACCCGCCGCTGCCGCGGATCGTCCGCGCCTCGGGTATTTCAGCGGCACCGCGACGCACGACGACGACTTCGCGACCGTCGCGGCGCCGCTCGCCGCCGTGCTCGCGCGCCGCGCCGACCTCGAGCTGCTCGTCGTCGGGCCGGTGACGCTGCCCGCCGCGCTCGCACCCTACGCGGACCGCGTCGTGCGCCACGGCCTCGTCGGATGGGCGGAGCTGCCGGCCCTGGTCGCGACGTGCGCCGCCAGTCTCGCGCCGCTCGCCTGGCGCAGCCCCTTCGTCGCCGCCAAGGGCGCGGTGAAGTATCTCGAGGCGGCGACCGTCTCGGTGCCGGTGATCGCGAGCCCGACCGACGCCTTCCGCGACGCCGTCCGCGACGGCGTGACGGGCTGGATCGCCGCCGACGACGCGGCCTGGGAGCACGCCCTCGACGCCGTGGTGACGCATCCGGAGCGCGCGGCGCACGTCGGGGCGACGGCGCGCGCCGACGTCGCGCTGCGCTTCGCGCCCGCGGCCCAGGGCCGGCCCTTGGCGGCGTTCCTCAGCACGGTCGTCGCCGGACTCCGCGGCGCGCGGGGCGCGAATCTCGGACGGGTCGCGCGCTCCGAGCGCGAGCTCGTCGCGATGCATCCCGGCGAGGTCGCATACGCGGCGCGCGAGCCCGCGGCGCGATCCGACGCGACCGTCGCGCCCGGCACGGGTGTGTCGGCGCCGCTCGGCGACGGCCGGGTCTTCGCGCAGCGTTTCGCGTGCCGCCACGCCGGACTCCTGCGTGTCGACGTCCGCACCGTCACCTACGGGCTTGCGCTCGATCACGTGCTCGAGGCGACGGTCCGCCGCGCCGACGGCGGCGTGGTGGCGACGCGCGAGCTTTGGGCCGGGGTCGCGCCCGACCACGACTGGCTCGCGATCGACCTGCCGACGGACGCCGACTCGGCGGGTCGTACGTACGTGCTCGAGCTCCGCGCGCGCGGCACGGGCGAGCGGAACGCGCTCTCCTTCGCGCTCGCCGACACCCCGAACGCGCGCGCTCCGCTCGCGATCGACGGCGTCGCCGGGGCTGAGGCGCTGGCGCTCCGAACGTTCACGGCGTGGCCGGTCACGTGAGCCGCCGACGAGCGGTGAGCGGGGTGGCGAACGCGCCCGCACCCGCGCCGCTCGCGGCCGGCGAGACCGCCCTCGCCACGATCGGCGGCGCGGCGCTTGTCCTCCTCCTCTGCCGGCCGGCCTTCCACGCGTGGTTCTTCGGCGAGGCCTTCCTCTACCTCGGGCAGTACTGGGGGGCGCGCGAGCGGTTCTGGGCGGCCCTCTTCAGTCCGAGCGACGTCTCGTTCTTCAAACCCGTCTGCTTCGCCGCGAGCCTCCCCTGGTACTTCCTGCTGCCGCCCGATCCGTTCGGCTACCACGTGCGGAATTTCGTCCTCACGGTCGTCGCGCTGGCGCTTCTCCATCGCGTGCTGCTGCGAGTCGCGCCGGTGCGCGCGGCACGCCTGCTCGCGCTCGGCTTCTTCGCGGCCTCCAAGGTGCACCTCACGACGCTCGGCTACCTGATGATCTTCGACTCGATCCTCATGCTGTCGCTCCTGCTCGCGGCGGTGCTCTGCGCGCTCCGCTGGAACGCGACGGGCGCGGCGCGCGATCGCGCCCTCGCGCTCGCGTTCACGCTCCTGTGCGCCTTCACGAAGGACTACGGCGTCGTCGCGGTCGCCGTGGTGGCCGCGATCGTCGGGGTCCACGCCCCGGCGCGCCGCCGCGCGCTCGCCACCTGGTTGCCGCCGCTCGCGCTCGTGGCCGTCCTGCGGGTCGCCCTCCGCTGGGCGGTCGTCGGCGCGATGCCGTGGTCGCATCCCACGTACGCGCCCCACTTCTCCATCGACGAGGTCGGCCGTAAGGCGCTCGTCCTCCTCTCGGCGCTCACCAACGCGTCCTTCGGCTGGCACGACAAGACGGGTGCGAGCGGCGTCGGCGCGCTCGTCGTGCGCCTCGCGCCCGGCGTCTTCGGCAGCGGCGCCGCGGACGCGATCGACGCGGCGGTCGGCGCCGCGGTCGTGGCGGCGCTCGCGGCGAGCGTCGTCGCGGCGCGCGGCCGCGTACGGGTCTCGGCGCTCGCCGCGCCCGCCGTATGGATCGCGGCGTTCTTCGTGCCGCCGCTCTTCGTCCGCAATCTCCAGATCTACTACGCGTACGAGCCGCTCGCGGGGGTGGCGGTCGCGCTCGCGGTCGCGTGGAGCGCGGTCGGCGCGCGCTGGCGGCGCGTCGCGGCGGTCGTGCTCGCCACCGTCGTCGTCGGCGGCGCCGCGAGCAACCGCTACGCGACCTACGACTGGCAGTACGCCGCCGTCCGGGCGCGCGAGCTCGCGCCGGTCGTCGACGCCTACCGCGGCAGCGCGCTCCGCTCCCTCTCGCTCGTCACGAGCGACGTGCCGTTCTGGCGCTGGACCCTCAGCGCCGACGACAAGGCGCCGATGCTCGAGTTCCTGTTGCGGCGCCCGGGCCTCCCCGTCCGGATCTACGACCGCGCCGTGCTCGCCGAGGCGATCCCGCCGCTCGATCCGGCGCACGTCGTTCTCGATGCCGACGCGCGCTTCGCGCCCGTCGCGGTGCCGCGGCCGTGACGGCGGCGGCCTCGCGCCGATCCTCCCGCGGCGCGGCTATTCGATCTCGACGAGGTAGAGGTCGCCGGGCGCGACGGTGAGCGCAAGCCGGTCGCGCGCCTCGCGCTCGCGGAGCGCGAAGGGCGGCAGGCCACCGAAGGCCGCGACCCGGAGCGCCCGCGTCGCGACGTCGTCATCGCGCGCGAACGGCCGCGCGTCGTCGTAGGCGAGGATGCGGACCTTCCACGCTCCGCCCGGCCGCGGCGGCAGCAGGATCTCGACGCGCGCGCGCGCGGCGACGCGCTCGAGCCGGGCGTCGAGCGCGGCGAAGCGCGGATAGCTCCAGAGCGCGAGCCGGCGCGGTCCGCCGCTCGCGTCGGGCGTCGGCGCCGCGAGCACGCCGATGCGGTCGGCGTGGCGGCTCGCGAGCCGCACGGCGAGCTCGGCCGGACGCGCCGCGTCCGGCGGGCGGGGCGCCGCCGCGAGCGTGCCGCCGCTCGCCGACCAGTCGACCGCGCCCGCGACGATGCTCGCGAAGAGGTACGCGGCGTAGGCGCGCAGCGACTGGTTCGGCGGGTAGATCATCAGGACGGGGTACCAGGACGCCGCCTCGACGACCCCCTGCTCGAGGAGCAGCGCCGCCGTCTCGGCGTGCCACGCCATCTCCCAGCGCGTCGTGCCGAGCGGCGTTCCGGTCGCTTCCTCGAAGGCGCGCATGACCAGCGGATGGATCCCGAGCTCCTCGATGCGGAGCGGCAGCTCCTTCCCCAGGACCTCGCGGAGCACGCGCCGCGCGGCCGCGATCTTGTCGCTCGCGAAGTTGTCGAGGGTGAGCTGCGGAGTCTCATAGAGGTTGAACGAGAAGTCCCGCCACGGCGGCAGCGGGGCGCCCGCCTCGCCGAACGCGCGCAGGATCGCGCCGAGGTACTCGCCGAGGTTGTCGGCGGCGGCCCCGACGCGCTCGGTCTCGACGACCCAGGGGCCGAGCGAGACCGGCGCGGCGCCGATCACGGGCGCCATCGCCTGCCAGGTCCAGAGGTACTGGCGCGCGTAGGTCGCGGCATCGCCCTGGAAGCCCACCTTCCGGACGGCGCCGTCGGGCTCGACCCACACGCAGTTCGCCTCGCTGAAGAAGGAGAAGGACGCGCGCGGGTACCAGGGCTCGGCCGCCAGGTGGCCGAAGAGCGCGCCCACGTAGCGCCGCCAGCCGTCGCGGTCGACCACCGGGAGCTCGTTGAAACGATACGTCGGATAGCTGCCCTTCCCGCCGGTGAATCGCTCCGGCGCGGCCGCGAGGTTCAGATGGAGGTCGAGGCCGGCGGAGGCCGCGCTCGCGTTCAACGCGTCGAACGCCGTCCAGTCGAGCGCGAGCGGCGCGTCCGCCGCGCCCGCGTCGTCGCGCGCGATCTCGTAGCGGTCGGCGACGCCGACCTCGAAGCTCGCGGGCGCCTCGCCGGCGCGCGCGCGCTCGGCGTCCTCGCGGGCGAGCGTCGGTCCGTAGTTGCCACCGAGCGCCGAGAGGATCCGCAGCGACGCGAGCCAGGGGAACGACGCGCGCAGCCACTCCGGCCGCCCGTAGTGCGGACCGTCGGCCCCGAACAGCGAGTACGTCTTGAAGACCGTGCCCGCGCGCCAGGGCTCCGCACGCGGGCGGAGCGGCAGCGCGTCCGCCGCCCGGAGGTCGATGACGACGGGCGCGTCGGCGTGCTTGGCGTGGACGCGCGGGTCGCCGAAGAGCACCCAGTCGTGGCGGCGGCTCTCGCCCGCGCGCGAGGCGAGCACGACCCACACCGTCTTGCCGCGCCACGGCGCGAGGTCGACGCGCACCTCGCGCCAGTCGTCCGCCGGTCGCCCGCCCGGGAGGTGCTCGAACGCGAGCGGCAGCGTCGCCGGGTCGGCGGCGTCCCCGACCGCCCAGGCGACGTCGACTCCGTCGCTCTCGGGCGCGAACTTGGCGAGAAGCGCGACCGACAGGGAGAGCTCCAGGTCGCTCCCGGCCGGGACGTCGATCCGGAAGCTCGCCCGGCTCGTCTTCCCGTACAGCGACGGCAGGAGCAAGAGCGCGCGGTGCGCGACGCCGTTCACCACCGCGAGCTCGGAGAAGGGACGGTAGGGCCAGTCGTGATGGCGCGGGTCGACGCGTTGGCGCACCTCGGCGGCGCGCCACTCGTGGTGCAGGTCGAGGTCGGGAGCGTCGGGGCCTGCCGGAGCGCGCAGTGTGACCGCGGGCCCCTGCACGACGGGCGGCTCGCCCTCGGCGAGCCCGCGCAGGCGGTCGCAGCCGCCGGCGAATCCGAGGAGCGCCGCAGCCGCCGCCGCGACCAGGAGCGAACGCGCGAGCCGCGCCGTCACGCCTTACCCGCGAGCACGCAGAACTGCAGCCCGAGATAGCCGCGGTCGTAGCCCCAGTAGAGCTCGAGCACCGGATCGACGAGACCCGCGTCGCGGAGGTCGCCGAGGACGTCCCACCCGAAATCGGTGTAGACGAGCGCGCCCTCGGACGACAGGGGATTCCCGTGGTGGATCGGCGGCAGGAGGTGGCGCACCTCGCCGTCGATGCGCTCCGCGCGCCGCCGATGGTGCTCGACGTCGAGATCCACCGGGAACGTGAGCACGGCCCGGCCGCTCGTACGCAACACCCGCGCGACCTCCGCGAACGCCCGCCGCGGGTCGTTCACGTGCTCGAAGACGTCGCAGCTGACGAGCACGTCGAGGCTCGCGTCGGCGAAGCTCAGCCGCTCGGCGTCCTCGTGGCGGACGCTCCGCGGACGCGTCCCGCCCGGCGCGTCGTCCGCCAGGTACTCGCTGCCGACGACGGTCGCGCCGAGCAGGCGCCGCGACAGCGAACGATAGAGCGGCGAGAGCGCCTCCATGAGATACACCGCCACCGGATCGCGGCCGCGCCGATCGTCGACCGCCGCGACGACGAGCTCGCTCACGCGGCGCTGGCGCGCCGCCAGCCCGCAGCGCGGGCAGCGCATCGACTCGCGCCAGTTCGGAATGCGCAGCCCGTCGTCTGCCTCCCACGCGCCGTCGAAGTCGACCGCGAAGTCGACCGCGCGGCGGCACACCGCGCAGACTCCCGCCACCACGAAACACGTCTCGTATTGATGGAGCTCCGCCAGGTGCCGCTCCAACGACCAGCGCGGCGCGAACACGGGATCGTTCACCAGCGCGAGAAACTCGTGGCGGCTCCTGAGACGATGCGCTTCCACGGTATCGGCGACGCTCCCGGCCGGGGGCGCCACGACTAGCGCGCGTCGCCGGGTGGCGCAACCGCGCGGGCGCGACGGCGCGCCCGGAGCGCGAAAGGCAACGCGACGGGGGCTCGGCGCCGACGACGCGGCGATCACGCCGCGCGCGCCGCGCCGGGTCTCACCCGGCCACACGGGCGGTGACGCGCCCCACGCGCGTCACCGCCCTCCCCCCCTCAGTCGGCCTTGGCGCGGAACTGTTCCGCGAGGTTCTTCTGCGTGGCCGAGTAGCGCGCCTCCCAGCAGACGCCGCTCTCGCTCTTCAACTGCACCGTGACCATCGTCGTGAGCGGCAGAGTCGGCATCGGAAGGTCGATGCCCTTCCCCTTCACCAGGATCTTGGTCTTGGTCGCCGCGCCCGACTTGAGCAGGATCTGCTGCAGGCCGTCGGGCGTGTAGAGCTTGTCGTTGTACTTGAAGCCGCCCTTGATCGCCTTCCAGCACGGCTTCGTGCCGCACGTTCCGCCCGCCGGCGCGTGCGCCAGGAGGATCGGCTGCGGGCGGGCCGACGAGTCGTACACGCAGAACGTATAGTCGGTCGTCGTCAGCGGATCGCCGAAGTCGGCGACCGTCGTCGCCGCGCCCTTCACGTACTTCCAGTTGAGCTGATCTTTCTTGTCGGGCGTCTTGTCGGCGAGCTTGACCGTCCCCTTGCCGGCGAGCGCGGGGCCGCGGCAGCCCGCCTGCGGCGTCGGGCCGCAGAGGAAGCGGCAGCCCGGCGTGCAGTTCGGCCCGCCGCCCGGAACGTCGCAATCTTCGCCGCAGGCCCCCTGCACGATGCCGTCGCCGCAGGTGATCGAGTTCCCGTCGCAGGTGCCGCCCGTGCAGGCGTCGCCGATCGTGCAGACGTTGCCGTCGTCGCAGGTCGTCCCGTTCATGGTCGGCGGGTCGGAGCAGACCCCGGTGCCGCTGTCGCACGTTCCGGCGTCGTGACACTGATCGAGCGGCGTACACACGACGGGGTTCTCCCCGGCGCACGTGCCGGCGCCGTCGCACTCGTCGGTCTGCGTGCACAGGTCGCCGTCGTCGCACGAGGCGCCGTCGGCGCGCGGCGGATCCGAGCAGACGCCGGTGCCGGGGTTGCAGGTGCCGGCGTCGTGGCACTGCGAGAGCGGCGTGCACACGACGGGATTGGCGCCGACGCAGGCGCCGGCGCCGTCGCACGCGTCCGGAGCCGTGCAGAGCGTCCCGTCGTTGCAGGCGGCGCCGTTCGGCTTCACGGGATTCGAGCAGACGCCGGTGCC
>JADLHM010000004.1 GCA_020848745.1 Deltaproteobacteria bacterium
ACGACAGCGAACCAGACCAGTGGGAACGCGAGCCGCGGATCGCGTCGCGCCGCGCCGTCGCGCACCGCCGTCGCGAGCGCGGCGAGAACGAACGGCGTCCACGGCAGCAGGCCGGCGAGGAGGGTCGGAAAGTAGTAGTAGAAGGAGTGGGAGTGGCCGCTTTTCATCTGGGTCGCCCCGAGGAAGCGGAACACGTTTTCCTTGAGCACCTGCTTGCGGACGAAGGAGTCCCCGCCGAGCCCTACCGCGAGCGCGTACCAGCCGCCGACGATCGCGGCGATGACGAGCGCGCCGAGGACGGGGCGGTAGTGGGGCGCGAGCCGCCACTCGCCGCGCAGGAACAGGACGACCGCCAACACGAGTCCGGGCAGCACGAAGCCGACCGGTCCCTTCGTGAGAGCGGCGCAGGCGAGCGCGGCGTACGCGGTGACGGCGGCTCCGACGCTGAGGCCTCCCGCCGTCACGGCGCGCTGGAAGAGCAGCGTGCCGATCGTCATGAGGGCCGTGAGCGTGCCGTCCACGCGGGCCGTCGACGCGGCACGCAGCCATTCGAAGGACGTGGCCAAGACCACCATCGCCGCGAGCCCGCCGACCGGACCGAACGCGTCGCGCGCCACGACGCCCACCGCGAGCACCGCCGCCGTGCACAGGACGATCGAGGGCAGCCGGACCGTCCACTCGCTCGCGCTCCCCGCGAGTGCCGACGCCCCCGCGCCGAGCCAATGGAAGAAGGGAGGCTTCGACGCGATCGTCCATCCGTTCGCCGAGGCGCGCTTCGGGAGCAGCCAATCGCCTTCGTCCAGCATGTTGCGAACGACGAGGGCCTCCCGGGGTTCGCCCTTCGTGAAGAACGGCGTCAACACGGCGGGCGGAACGTACAGCACCACGCACAGCAAGACGCCGGCGAGAGCGCTCCCGAAGCGAGTCGACAGCCAGGTCACGCCAACTCTTTGCCCTGCATCGGGGGCGGGGTCCATCCGGGTGCCGCCATGCGCACCGGCGCGACGATCGGGTTCGGTGGCGCAATACATTGGGGTCGGCGCGGAGCTGACACCCAACAATTTGTGTAGCTCCGGTGAGGGGTTGGCGTATGGATCCGGGCCTGATCGGCAGTTGATATTTCCGGCGAGGTTCCTTAACATTTGCCGCGCTGTGGTGGACACGAGGTGGTGGGGCGGACGATGTGTGCGACGCGCTGATGAATTGTGCGACTCGCACTGCACGCAGGCGAGTCGATCGTCGGCGCGTCCCGTCCCCGCACGAACGCACGCGCGTCGAAGCGTGCCCACAGCCGGACGGCACGACGCGTCGGCCGACTGGCAGCGATGAGGTCTGCATCAGAGACGTCTATGCGGTGTGGAGGAAGCGGTACGGGTGAGTGGAACAGCGTTGGTGAAGCGGACACACGCGAAGTGGGCATGCGTCAGTGACGCTCTCGCAGAAGCGAACAACCCTAGGAGGTAAGGAGATGAGGAAGCGAACAGTAGGATGTTGGGTGGCGACGGCGGCGGTCGTGGTCGGAAGTCTCTCGTTCACTGTGCCCGCAGGGGCCGAGGGTGGTCTCACCTTGGAGGAGCGTCTCGAGCGCCTCGAGCGCAAGGGCGAGCAGCCCGCGGGCTGCTGTGACACCTCGGAGCTGCAGCGGCGGCTCGACCAGATCGAGGCACACATCAAGAATCTGCCGTTCGGCATCAAGCTCGGCGGCGGTATCGCGACCTCGTACAAGTACGATCTGAACGATCCGGATTCGGATCATATCTCGCTTCGGTCCTTCGACAGGGACCACAACACCTTCACGCTCGACCTCTTCCAGCTGCAGGTCTCGCGCGCGCCAGGTGAGGACGGCGTCGGCTTCCTGACCAAGGTCGACTTCGGCAAGCTCGCCGAGCGCCTCAACACGGACTGGGACGGCGACGGCACGAGCGGCAACGTGGCCGAGGAGCAGAACTCGGTCGAGCTCCAGGAAGCGTACATCACCTACAACTTCCCGGGACTTCCGGATCTCCAGGTGAAGGCCGGTAAGTTCGCGACGCCGATCGGCGCCGAGGTGATCGAGCCGTGGGCGAACCCGAACATCAGCCGCTCGCTGGCGTTCAGCTGGGCCGCCCCGTACACGCACACCGGCGCGACGGCGAGCTACGCCTTCGGCTCGCAGGCGAGCCTGATGCTCGGCGTGGTCAACGGCTGGGACAACGTGGTCGACTCGAACGACGGCAAGTCGTTCCTCGGCAGCCTCGCGATCACGCCGGTCGAGCAGTTCTCGCTCTTGTTGAACGGCATGTATGGCGCCGAGCAGGCGGACCGCGGCGACTCGAAGCGGGGGCTCTTCGACGCGGTGGCGACGATCAAGCCGATCGACGACTTCGCGATCAGCCTGAACTACGACTACGGCAACGAGAGCGATCTGCACGTGGGTAACGGGCACGCCGAGTGGAACGCGTTCTCGGGCATCGTCTCGTACGACATCGTCGACGCGCTGCCGGTGCCGATCGGCTTCGCGGTCCGCGGTGAGTACTTCGACGACTCGGACGGCACGCGCCTTCCGACGCCGGACGGCGACGGATTCGGCAACCACCAGAGCGCGTGGGAAGTCACGACCACCTTCAAGGTCGTGCTCGCCGAGGGCCTGATGTTCCGCACCGAGTACCGCTACGACGCCGCTCAGCACCAGCTCTACGAGAAGTCGCTCGTTGGCGACGTCGACAACTACCAGAACGACCAGCACACCATCGCGGGCGAGCTGTCGTACGTGTTCTAGTCATCTCACCGGACCGACCAGCAGCACGGAGGGCCTGCCGAGCGATCGGCAGGCCCTTTTTCTTTGGTGCGCCCGCTACTCGGCCCAGCGGATCTGCCGGTAGTCGAAGCGCATGTCCTCGAGGATGTTGAACTTCACGATCTCGAAGTAGGGCGAGACGTCGAAATCGCGCGGCGTGGTGAGGGTGATGGGCGCCGTGCGGAAAAGTCCGGCGACCGGTACCGGGGGACGCCGCCAGGACCAGGACAATGCGCGGCGGGGCACGACGATCGGAGTCGCGGAGGGAGTCACGTCGGGCAGGATCGGGTAGCGCACCTTACCGAAGGCGTGAGCGATCATGCTGGAGCAGATCACCTGCGTCGGCAGACCGCTGCCGAAGCCGAGCGCCTGCCGCCGGAACCGCCGTGGCACCATGCTCACCGGCAGGAAGTAACGCGCCAGATCCACGAGGTTCTTCACGTCGTAGCGGTAGCCGATCTGCTCGATCACGTCGTCCAGGATGGCCCGCAGATCGTCGCGGTGGAGATTGTAGGGCCGGCAGACCCGGATGTTGAAGTCGAGGTACTTCGAGATCGGCGACGCGACGACACCGTGTTCCACCAGCGCCTCGACGATCAGGTGCTGCGCGTCCTCTCCGAACTCGTTGCGGAGCACGTGGCGCAGGGCCGGGTTCCTCCGCCACAGCTCGTCGCCGACGTAGATCGCCGCGTGCGACCAGGAGCTCTGGGTGAGGTACTTGATGACCTCGCTCACACGCTGATCGCCTTCGACGAGCACCACATCGCCCTTCTTGATATGACGCCGCAGGCAATCGCCGTCGTTGACGGCGCGCCGCTGGTAGCGGCCGAGAGGCTTGGTGAGGAGTCGAGTCGAGAGATCGATGGCGTGGCGACGAAGGTGGAGCGGCATGGCGGAGCTCCTGGTGTGGGAGAGATTCTAGCTGCCGTGCGTCCGCGATGAGAAGGGAAAAACGCGCCGACTCTGGCGACGCTCCGCGTCGTCGCCGTCGCCCTCCACGGCTGCGGATCGACGCCGAGCAGCTCCTCCGGTTCCAGCGCGGGCTCGTCGCCTGGTACCGCCGCCACGGTCGCGATCTTCCCTGGCGGCGCACACGCGACCCCTACGAGATCCTCGTCTCGGAGGTGATGCTGCAGCAGACGCAAGTGAGGCGCGTGATGGAGTTCTATCCGCGCTTCCTCTCGCGCTATCCCACCGCCGAGGACCTCGCGGCTGCTTCCCCGAGCGCGGTGCGCGACGCCTGGGAAGGTCTCGGCTACTATCGCCGCGCGCGCGATCTACAGCGCGCGGCTCGCGAGGTTGCGGAACGCCATGGCGGGCGCTTTCCCGAGACACCCGAGGAGCTCGTGCGCCTACCCGGCATCGGTCGCTACACCGCGGGCGCGGTTGCGTCGTTCGCGTTCGGCGCCGACGCTCCGATCCTCGACACGAACGCGGCGCGCGTCCTCACGCGCGCGTTCGGAGTGGGTCGCCGTCGCCGTGGACGCGAGCGCCGCTTGTGGGCGCTCGCGCGGGCCGCGACTCCTCCGGGGCGCGCCTACCCGTTCAACCAGGGCATCATGGATCTCGGCGCAACGATCTGCACGGCGCGCCACCCCGCCTGTTCGCGCTGTCCCGTGCGCCGGTCGTGCCGCACCGGCCGGGACGCGCCGCCGGCCGCGCCGACGCGTCCCCGTCGGTCGCGTTCCGCTCAGAGGTAGCCGTCGCGACGGAGCGCTTCGGCGAGGAGCACGGCGCCCTTGGCGGCGCCGAACTTGGTGTTGTGCGACACGAGTACGAACCGCAGGCCGTTGGTCCAGAGCGCGTCGGGGCGGAGACGGCCGACCGATGTGGTCATGCCGCCGTCCGCGTCACGATCGAGCCGCGGCTGCGGCCGGAACGGATCGTCGTGCACGGTCAACATGTGACGCGGCGCCGACGGGAGATCTTCGATGCCGCCGCGGTATTCGCGCATGGCGGCCGCCGCATCGGCAGGCGGGCAGGCGCGTCCGAGCGACACCGAGATCGCCTCGGTGTGGCCTTCCAGCACCGCGGCGCGGGTACAGGTCGCCGATACCACGACCGGCGCCGGATCGATCGCGCCGCGACCGAGCGTCCCGAGAATCTTCGCGGTCTCCTTCGCGACCTTCTCCTCTTCGCCCGGGATGTACGGGACGACGTTGTCCAGGATGTCGAGCGCGACGACGCCCGGCGAGCGTCCAGCCCCCGAGATTCCCTGCATGGACGTCATGGCGACCTTTTCGACGCCGAACGCCGCGTGCAACGGCGCGAGCGCGATGGCGAGACCGGTCGTCGTGCAGTTCGGTATGGGCGCGACGAAGCCCTTCCATCCGCGCCGCTCCTTCTGGGCGCGTAGCAGCGGAGCATGGGCGAGGTTGACGCCGGGAATGAGGAGCGGGACGTCCTCCTCGTAGCGGTAGGCGGAGGCCGTGCTGAACACGGGCCGCAGCTTCGCCCAGCGCGGCTCGAGCTCGCGAGCCGGCTCGCTCTCGATCGCCGAGAAGACGATGTCCACCGATGCGGCGTCGAAGTCCGCTCCGGCGACGACGGGAAGCCGCGTCACCTCGGGCGGCGGCGCCTCCGCGCACCACCAGCGCACCGCGCCCGTCTTCGCGTCGCGCAGCGCCGCGCCGAAGGATTTTCCCGCCGAGCGTTCGGAAGCGGCTAAGGCCGTGATTTCGAACCACGGATGATCGCGAAGCGCATCGATGAACTGCTGGCCGGCAATACCGGTGGCGCCGACGATGGCGACGCGCATCTTCTGGATGGACGACACGAGAACCTCCTGGGGCGAGCAGGTGTATCACGCGCTCCCGAGGCTGTCACAGGTACCGATCGTTTCCGCGGGGCGGACGCCTGTGCTGTAATCGATCGGTCGCGCGAGCGGCACCGGAGGTGCGGATGCGAATCGACGGCGTCGCGTGTGGCGTCTTCCTGCCCCAGGTCGGACTGGACTTCGCCGGGCTCACCGAGCGCGCGATCGCGTGCGAGCAGGCGGGGATGCACTCGCTCTGGCTCGCCGACCACATGTGGGCGCGCGGGATGCCCGATCTCGATTACCTGGAATGCTGGACGACCCTCACGGCGCTCGCGATGCGAACGACCACTCTGCGGCTCGGGACGCTCGTCCTCTGCAACTCCTACCGCAATCCGGCGCTCGTCGCGAAGATGGCGGCGACCCTCGATCGGATCTCGGGGGGCCGGCTCGAGCTCGGCATCGGCGCCGGTTGGATGGACGAGGAGCACCGCGGGTACGGCTATCACTTCCCCAACGCCCGTATGCGCATCGAGCAGCTCGAGGAGGGCCTCGAGGTGATCCAGCGGCTCTTCGTCGCGCCGCGCGCCACGCTTCAAGGGAAGTACTACGCGCTCGACGACGCCCCGAACAATCCGAAGCCGATGCAGAAGCCCGCGCCGCCGATCACGATCGGGGGTGGCGGGGAGCGGCTGCTGCTGAAGGTGGTGGCGAAGTACGCCGATCGATGGAACTGTCCGATGAACGCGGCGCACGAGATCGAACACAAGCTGGAGGTGCTGCGGCTGCACTGCGCCGAGGTCGGCCGCGATCCGGCGGCCATCACGGTGTCGGAGCAGGTGATCGTCGTGCTCGGCTCCGACGAGGAGGACTTCGCGGCGAGATGGGCCGTCGCCAAGCAACGGCTCGGAGGCTTCGCCGACCTCGACGCCGTCGCGGTGCGCGGCACGCCGGATCAGGTCGCGGAGGGGCTCCGCGCCAAGGCCGCGAAGGGTGTGCAGCTCTTCACCATCATGTTCGGCGACCTCGCGACGCCCGAAACCATCCGCCTCTTCGGGGATCGCGTGCTGCCCGGGCTGAGCGGCTGAGTCGGGTCACTTCAGCTCGGCGATGAAACGCTCGATGGCGGGTGTGAAGTGGCGTCCCTGGCGATGCAGGATGCCGAGCGGACGGTAGAGCGCTTCGTCGCTGAGCTGCAGCGCCGCGAGCGTCCGATTCTTGACCTCCTGCTTGATCGCCGGCTCCGGGACCAACGCCACGCCGGCGCCGATTTCGACCACCCGTTTGATGGTCTCGATGTTGTCGAGCTCCATCACGTAGCGCACCGTCACTCCTTTGCGGTTGAGCAGGCGGTCGGTCGCGCGCCGCGTCGGGATGTCGCGCTCGTAGCCCACGAACGTCTGCCCTTCGAGGTCCTTGATGCTGATCGTCCGTCGGCCCGCGAACGGATGGTGCGCCGCGCAGACCAGGACCAGGCGGTCGTCGCGGAACGGGATCACACTGATCTGTGGACGGCGACCGGGGTAGGCCACGATGCCGAGGTCGATGCGCCCCGACAACACGTCCTCGATGATCTTCGTGGAGCGGCTGTACTCGATGTGGACGTTCACCTGCGGGTAGGCTTTCAAGAACTTCTTGAGCGGCTCCGAGAGCTCGTAGAGGCCGACGCTGTGGACGGTCGCGAGGCGGACGCTCCCGCTCACGACGCTTCCGAAGCTCTGCATCTGCTCGCGAAGCTCGCGATAGCGTTGGGTGATGTCCTTGCTCGCCTGGTACAAGAGCTGGCCCGCGGGCGTGGGCTGCACGTTGCCTTTGGTGCGCTCGATCAACGGACGATCGAAGCGGGCCTCGAGGCTGCGCACCTGCTGGCTCACCGCCGACTGCGTGATGAAGTTCTGCGCCGCCGCGGCCGAGAAGCTTCCGGTCTCGACGAGGTCACAGAACACCTGCAAGGTCTCGAGATGCATGATCAGACCGGCTGATCGCCGCCCTCCTTCTCGCTCACGGAGCTTATACGCGAGCAGGAGGCGCGCTCCAAATCACGGGCCGTCGCCTTGAGACGGCGGCGGCCCCGCAGTACTCTCCCCGCCCATGTCCGCGCCCGATTACTACGATCTCGATGCGCTGCTCACCACCGAGGAACGCCTGACTCGCGACACCGTGCGCGCCTTCGTCGAGCAGGAGTGCCTCCCGCTCATCGAGGGCTGCTTCAGCCGCGAGGAGTTTCCGCGCCAGCTGATTCCCCGGCTCGGCGAGCTCGGGGTGTTCGGCGCCAACCTGCAGGGCTACGGATGCGCGGGCATGAACAACGTCGCCTACGGTCTCGTCATGCAAGAGCTCGAGCGCGGCGACAGCGGCCTGCGCTCCATGGCGTCGGTGCAGGGCGGGCTCGCGATGTACGGGATCTACGCCTACGGCACGGAGGAGCAGAAGCAGCGCTGGCTTCCGCGCATGGCGCGCGGCGAGGCGATCGGCTGCTTCGGTCTCACCGAGCCCGACCACGGCTCCGATCCGGGCGGCATGGAGACGCGCGCCCGCCGGGTCGGCGACGAGTGGGTGCTGTCGGGCGTGAAGAGATGGATCACCAATGGCAGCATCGCCGACGTCGCGATCGTCTGGGCCAAGACGACGCCGGACGACGAGATCCGCGGCTTCCTGGTGGAGCGCGGCACGCCCGGCTATTTCACCCACGACCTCAAAGGGAAGTTTTCGCTGCGCGCGTCGATCACGTCCGAGCTCGTGCTGGAGGACGTCCGTCTGCCGGCGAGCGCGCTCCTGCCGGGCGTCGTCGGCCTCAAGGGACCGTTCGGCTGCTTGAACCAGGCGCGGTACGGCATCGTGTGGGGCGCGACCGGCGCCGCGATGACCTGCTACGAAACCGCGCTCGACTACGCGCTGAGCCGCGTGCAGTTCGATCGGCCGATCGCCGGCTTCCAGCTGGTGCAGCAGAAGCTCGTCGACATGATCACCGAGATCACGAAAGCGCAGCTTCTCGCGCACCGGCTCGGACGCTTGAAGGACGAGGGACGCATCCGCGCTCAACAGGTCTCGCTCGCGAAGCGCAACAACGTCGGGCAAGCGCTGCACGTCGCTCGCCTCGCCCGCGACATCCTCGGCGCGAACGGCATCGTCAACGAATATCCCGTCATCCGGCACATGCTGAACCTCGAGACGGTGAACACCTACGAGGGAACCTACGACATGCACACGCTGATCGTCGGTCGCGATCTCACCGGACTCGACGCGGTCCGCTGATCGGTGCGCGGCGCGCGCGGGCGCGCACGTCGCGGTCGCCACGGCGTTCCGCATGGCGCAGTTCGCGTCCGGCGCGCTTGCCGAACGCGGGGGCTTGTGGCTTGATCGACGCGCTTCTCGGTACCCTGATGAGCCGCGCCGCAGCACCGCTCCTCCTTCGCTCGGCATCGATCGCGGCGTGTATCCTCTGGGCGACGACCGGCTTCGCGCGTGAGCCGCCGCTTCAGTTCAGCTCGCACCTTCCGGTTTCGCCTGCCATGGAGGACCGGGTGCGGTTCTGGGTGCACGTCTTCACCCGGGTGTCGCACACGCAAGCCGTGCTGCACGACCGTGACGATCCCGCGATCGTCTACGACGTGGTGTCCTACGGACGCGGCGGCGACACGACCCCGATCGACGCGACCCGCGCGAGCTACGAGCGCGTGTTGAGCGCGCTCGCGGCGGGGAGCCTCTTCCCGTCGCTGACGGCGGCGTCGCCGGAGCGGGCCCGGGTGCGGGCGATGTTCGGCGCGCGGGCCGGTCCCGCGGCCTACGTGCGAGCCATCGGCAACATCCGCGCGCAACGCGGCATGCGCGAACCGTTCCTGGACGGCCTGGCGCGCGCCGAGCTGTATCTGCCGGGCATACGCCGGATCTTCCGCGAAGCGAAGCTGCCGCCGGAGCTCGCGTATCTTCCGCACGTCGAGTCGTCCTTCAATCCGTCGGCGGTCTCGCGGGCGGGGGCGGCTGGCCTCTGGCAGTTCACCCGTGAGACCTTCGACTACTACGACAAGACCGGCGGTGCCGGTGCGCGCTTCGACCCCGTACGGTCGACGGAGGCCGCGGCGCTGCACCTGGCGCGCGCGCGCGGCGTGCTCGGATCGTGGCCGCTCGCGATCGCCTCCTATAACCACGGCGTCGCCGGCATGGCACGGGCGCGCGCGGCGGTCGGTGTGGACGCGATCGACGACATCGTACGCGGCTACGAGGGGGCGACCTTCGGCTTCGCTTCGCAGAACTTCTACGCCGAGGTCCTGGCCGCGGCGCACGTCGCGCGCAACGCGCGCCACTACTTTCCGGACATGCCGCGGCCGCCGGTCATGCAGTACGTCGTGAAGCCCGGGGATTCGCTGTGGACGATCGCGCGCCGCCATCGAGTGTCGGTGCGCGAGCTGACCGCCGCGAACAACCTCGACGGATCGCGGCTGAAGACCGGTCAGCTGATCGTCATCAAGACGTCGTAGCGAGCGACGCGAGGTACCGGCGCAGAACCTGGACGCCGTCGGGGCAGCACGGCTCCTCGCGCACGATGCGCTCGACCTCCGTGCGGGGAACGAAGGCGCCCCAGGCGACCTCGTCCGCTTGCAACGTCACGTCGCCGTCGTGGTGCACGAGGAAGGCGCGGCCGAGGAGCCGCGTCGACGGGTCCGCGAAGCGCACGTCGAAGAGCGACTCGAGCGCCGCGTCGTGGATCCCGACTTCCTCCGCGAGCTCTCGGCGCGCGGCGGCCTCGTAGCCCTCGTCCGCGGCCACGACGCCGCCGACCGTAACGTCCCAATGACCGGGATACACGTCCTTCGTGGTCGTCCGTCGATGCACGAAGAAGTCCCTCCGCCCGTTGCGGACGACGATGTAGACCGTGCGATGCAGCAGGTTCCGGCGGCGCATCTCGGCCCGCGTGACGCGGCCGACGACGCGATCGCTCCGGTCGACGATGTCGACGAGCTCCTCGGCCGCCGTCATGCGCGTTGTCCCGCCGCGGACCGTCGTGCTAGCGGTCCCGCGTGGCGCCGCACGTGACCCTCTACGTCAAGGACGGGTGTCCGCATTGCGACCGCGAGCGTTCGGCCCTCGCAGCGCGCGGCGCACGCTTCACCGAGATCGACGTCGTCCGCCATCCCGAGGTCGTTCCGGAGCTCCTGAAGCTCACCAAGGGCCGACGCGTCGTTCCCGTCACGGTCGAGGGCGCCCGCATCACGATCGCGGGCGACGGCGGCTCCGACTTCTGACGGGCACACCGTATCGATCAGCGCTGTCGACGCGTCTGCCGATCGATCTCGTACGCGCCGCGGAGCCCTTCGATCAGCTGCCGCGCCTGTTGCGAGCCGCGCTCGAGCTCGTCGATGTCCGGGCGGTTCGCCTGCACGAGCGCCGTGCGGGCCTCGTCGAGTCGTTGATCGAGCGCGAGCGCGCGCTTGCGCAGGTCCTGCAGCTCGTCGAGCTCGGCTTTGTGCTGGGCGAGGAAGCTCTGATGGCTGGCGCCGAGTTTCGCGAGGATGCGCTCGCGCGCGTCGAGCAGCTGCGCGAGCTCGGCGGCCTTCTGCTTCACGTCGGTCGCGGCGCGCGGGTCGCGTTCGATGCGCTTGGTGACCGAGCGGCCGGCGCGGATTTGTTGCTCGATCTGCTGAAGCTCTTTGCCGTGTCCCATTCGTTCGCGACGGGCGCGCTCGGCGGCGGGTGCGCCGACCGACACCGCGCCGACGATCACGCCGGCGACGAGCAATCTCACCGCGAGCAGGTTCATGGGTGGGCTCCTTCCGAGCTCGCGAACGCGGGCTCCCAAAAGTCCGGCGCGCGGCGATAAGACGTCACTCCGGGCACGTCGAGCGCGTCGTTGATGCGCGGCAGCACGCGGTCTTCCACGCGTTGGTCCCGGACCAGCGCCTGCGACAGGACGTCGAGGTCGCGCGCGATGACGTCGACGTTGGCGGCGCCGTCGTCGACGGACGCCGGGGCTCCCACGGTTGCGCGCGGCCGTTCGGGCGCGGCAGCTTCGTCGACCGCGGCAGCCTCTTCGATCGCGGCGGAAGTCTCCGCGGGAGCGACGGGTCCCACGCTCGGCGGATGCACGGGTGGAGCCGCGGTCATCGCGCGCACCACGAACCACCCCGCGGTCGCCGCGCCGAGCACGACGATGCTCAACGTCTTCCAGTCCTGCCCCATCTCGAGCGCCCGGAGTCTGAGAGCCGCTGCCCGAGGAGTCAAGGGAGGCGGGCTCGGAGGTCTTTCGAGTGGCGTTCTCCAGGTCGATCGGGTAGCGTGCGCTCCGGTGGTGGAGGTCAAGACCTCGATCGTGCCTGGCGGCACGGACGGAAAGCAGCGCACGTTCATCAACGACATGGACGGCGAACGCCGACTGAGCGGTTCGCGTTGATGGCGGGCGCTCGATGAGCAAAGCCGGGGGCCCCGACTTCAAGGGCACCCTGAATCTCCCGGCCACGGCCTTCCCGATGCGGGCGAGTCTTCCGGCTCGCGAGCCTGAGATCCTGGCCCATTGGGAGCGCGTCGACGTCTACGGCGCGGGTCTCGCGCGGCGCGCGGGGCGACCCCGCTACCTCCTGCACGACGGTCCCCCCTACGCGAATGGCAACATCCACCTCGGACACGCCCTCAACAAGATCATCAAAGACGTGATCGTGAAGTACAAGAACATGGCGGGCTTCCAGGCGCCCTACGTTCCGGGCTGGGACTGCCACGGGCTGCCGATCGAGCACGAAGTCGAGAAAAAGCTCGGCAAGGAGAAGAAGGCGGCGCTCGGGAAGGTCGAGGTGCGGCGCCTCTGTCGTGACTACGCGGCGAAGTTCGTCGACGTGCAGCGCGCCGAGTTCCGCCGTCTCGGCATCGTCGGCGACTGGTCGAATCCGTACCTCACCACCGAGTACGGCTACGAGGCGACGGAGGTTCGCGAGCTCGCCAAGTTCGTGACGAGCGGCGAGCTCTACCGCGGCAAGAAGCCGGTGCACTGGTGCGCCTCGTGTCAGACGGCGCTCGCCGAGGCGGAGGTCGAGTACCGCGACGTCACGAGCCGGGCCATCTCCGTCGCGTTCCCGTTGGCGGAGCCCCGCCCGCCGCTCTTTGCCGACGTGCCCGGCTCCATTGCCGCCGCCATCTGGACGACGACCCCGTGGACCCTGCCGGCCAACATGGCGATCGCCGTCAACCCCGAGCTCGAGTACGCGGTCGTCGCTCGGCCGGCGGGGGACGCCGTCATCGCCGCGCGCGCGCTCGTGCCGAAGCTCGCGAGCATCCTCGGCGACGACCCACGGATCCTCGCGACGGTGCGCGGCAGCGAGCTCGAAGGCATCCGCGCCCGCCATCCCTGGCTCGATCGCGACTCGCCGTTCGTGCTCGGCGAGCACGTCACCCTCGACGCCGGCACGGGCCTCGTGCACACGGCGCCCGGACACGGCCAGGAGGACTACGAGGTCGGCCTGCGCTACGGGCTCGACGTGTACGCTCCCGTCGACGGTCGGGGACGTTTCGTGCCGGCGGTCGAGCACTTCGGCGGCACGTTCGTCTTCGCGGCCGATGCGAAGATCATCGCGCATCTCGAGGCCGCGGGCCGACTGCTGGAAGCCGCGGCGCTCTCGCACGCGTATCCGCACTGCTGGCGGTGCCACCAGCCGATCATCTTCCGGGCGACCGAGCAGTGGTTCATCTCGATGGAGGCGAAGGATCTGCGCGGCCGCGCGCTCGCGGCGATCGACGGGGTGCGCTGGATCCCCGCCTGGGGCCGCGACCGCATCGCCGGCATGGTGGGCTCGCGTCCCGACTGGTGCATCTCGCGTCAGCGCGCCTGGGGCGTGCCGATCGTGGCGCTCCGCTGCGAGGAGTGCGGCACTACGGCCACCGACGCGACCCTGCTGGCGCACGTCGCCGGCATCTTTGCCGAGGAGAGCTCCGACGCCTGGTTCGTGCGGCCCGTCGAGGACTTCGTCCCGCCGGGATTCGCCTGCCCGCAGTGCCGCGGGACGAACCTCGCGAAGGAGGAGGACATCCTCGACGTCTGGTTCGACTCGGGCGTGAGCTACTCGGCCGTCGTCGAGCGTCGCGCGGATCTCGGCGGCCAGGCCGACCTCTACCTGGAAGGCAGCGATCAGCATCGCGGCTGGTTCCAGAGCTCGCTCCTGACCGCCGTCGGAACGCGCGGATCCGCGCCGTTCAAGACGGTCTTGACCCACGGTTTCGTGCTCGACGAGGACGCGCGCAAGATGTCGAAGTCCGTCGGCAACATCGTAGCGCCGCAGCAGATCGTGGCGAGTCACGGCGCCGACATCCTGCGGCTCTGGGTCGCCGCCGAGGACTACCGCGACGACGTCCGCATCTCGAAGGAGATCCTCGATCGCGCGAGCGAGGCCTATCGTCGCATCCGCAACACGGCGCGCTTTCTGCTCGGCAACCTGGCCGGCTTCGATCCCAAGCGCGACCGCGTGCCGACGGCGCAGCTGATCGAGCTCGACCGCTTCGTCCTCGACCGCCTGCAGAGCCTGATCGAGCGATGCCGGCGCGCCTACGATGCGTTCGAGTTCCACGTCGTCTACCACGCGCTCAACAACTTCTGCAGCGTGGACCTGTCGGCCCTCTACCTCGACATCGTGAAGGACCGCCTCTACTGCGAAGCCGCGGCGTCGCTGGAGCGGCGCTCCGGACAGACGGCGCTCTACCTTCTCCTCGAAGGGCTCGTCGGGCTCATGGCGCCCATTCTGTCGTTCACCGCCGAGGAGATCTGGGGGTTCATGCCGCCGGCTCCGGACCGGACGCCGAGCGTGCTGCTTTCCGACTTTCCGGAGGTCGATCCGGCGCTCCGCGATCCGAAGCTCGCGGCCGAGTGGGAGACGCTGCTCGCCGTGCGCTCCGCGGTGACGAAGACGCTCGAGCCGCTGCGCACCGCCGGCGAGATCGGACAGTCGCTCGAAGCCGACGTGCGGATCGCGGCGAGCGGGCCGGTCGGGGACCTGCTCGCGTCGCGTCGCGCGCAACTCGCGGAGATCTTCATCGTCTCGCGCGTCGCGCTCGTGCCGGAGGGAGAGATCACCGGACCGCTCCTGACGCCCGGCGTCACGGTCGCGGCGAAGCGGATCGTCGGCGAGAAGTGTCCGCGCTGTTGGAACTACCGCGCCGACGCCGGCCGCGATCCCGCCGTCCCCGCCATGTGCGGACGGTGCGTCGGAGTGCTCGCGACCGCGGGATCGAAGGCGTGATGCGCGGCAAGTGGGGTCTCGTCTTCGCGCCCGCCCTGGTCGTGGTCGGTCTCGACCGGCTGACGAAGGCGCTCGTACTCGACCAGATGACCCTTCACGAGTCGATCCCCGTGATCGACGGCTTCTTCGCGCTCACCTACGTCCGGAACACCGGAGCCGCCTTCGGCATCTTCGCGGGGCTCTCGGCCGCGTTCCGCGTTCCGGCATTGCTCGCGATCGCGACGCTCGCGCTCGGTGTTCTCCTGTGGTTCGTCCGCACGGTTCCGCTCGAGCGCCGCGCGGTGATCGCGGCGTGCGGCGGGGTGCTCGGAGGGGCCATCGGCAATATGATCGACCGCACCGCGTACGGTGAGGTGATCGACTTCCTCGACGTCTACCTCGGGGCTTACCACTGGCCGGCGTTCAACGTCGCCGACGCGGCGATCACGGTCGGGGTGATCGTGCTCTGCCTGGATGCGCTATGGAGCCCGCCCGCGCCCGCGCGCTCGCTCGTCTGAGAAAAAAGGGGCGGGCCCGTGAGGACCCGCCCCTTTCCGCGAGGTCGACGTCGCGGCGACGACTTATACGTCGTAGTACAGCGCGAACTCGTAGGGATGTGGACGGAGGCGGATCGGATCGATTTCCTTCGTCCGCTTGTACTCGATCCACGTCTCGACGACGTCCTCGGTGAAGACGTCGCCCTTGAGCAGGAACTCGTGGTCCTCTTCGAGGTGCTTGAGCGCCGCATCGAGCGAGCCGGGCATCGACGGCACGTCCTTCAACTCCTCGGGCGTGAGCGCGTAGATGTCCTTGTCGAGCGGGTCCCCCGGCGAGAGGCGCCGCTCGATGCCGTCGAGACCCGCCATGAGCATCGCGGCGAACGCCATGTAGCCGTTGCAGCTCGGATCGGGGAACCGCACCTCGATGCGCTTCGCCTTCGGAGACGGCGAGTACATCGGGATGCGGACGGCGGCGGAGCGGTTCCGCGACGAGTACGCCAGGTTCACCGGCGCCTCGAAGCCCGGCACCAGGCGGTGGTACGAGTTGACGCTCGGGTTGGTGAAGGCCGCGATCGCCTTCGCGTGCTTCAGGATGCCGCCGATGTAGTGCATCGCGAGCTCGCTCATGCCGCCGTAGCCGTCGCCCGCGAAGAGCGGCTTGTCGCCCTTCCAGATCGACTGGTGGCAGTGCATGCCCGAGCCGTTGTCGCCGAAGACCGGCTTCGGCATGAAGGTCGCCGTCTTGCCGTTCTTCCAGGCGACGTTCTTGACGCAGTGCTTGTACCACATGAGGGCGTCGCCCATCTTGGTGAGCGACATGAACCGCATGTCGATCTCGGCCTGACCGGCCGTTGCGACCTCGTGGTGCTGACGCTCCACGCGGATGCCGACCTTCTCCATCATCAGTACCATCTCGGCGCGGAGGTCCTGCTGCGAGTCGGTCGGCGAGACCGGGAAGTAGCCTTCCTTGTGGCGCGGCTTGTAGCCGAGGTTCGGACCCTCTTCGCGGCCCGTGTTCCAGATGCCCTCGACGGAGTCGAGGAAGTAGTAGCCGCTGTGCGCGTTCTGGTCGTAGCGAACGTCGTCGAACACGAAGAACTCGGGCTCGGGGCCGAAGTACGCCGTGTCGCCGATGCCCGTCGACTTGAGGTACGCCTCGGCCTTGCGCGCGATGTTGCGCGGGTCGCGCGAGTACTCTTCCTTCGTGATCGGGTCGACGATGTTGCAGATGAGCGACAGCGTCGGATGGGCCATGAACGGGTCCATGACCGCGGTCGAGGCGTCCGGCATGACGAGCATGTCGGAGGCGTTGATGGGCTGCCAGCCGCGGATCGACGATCCGTCGAAACCGAGCCCTTCTTCGAAGACCTCGGCTTCGAACTCGCTGATCGGCGTCGAGAAGTGCTGCCAGATGCCGAGAAAATCGAGGAACTTGAAGTCGACCGCGACTGCCTAGTTGTCTTTCGCCAGCTTGATGGCGTCCTTCGCCGTACTCATTCGCTATCTCCCTCCCGTGGTGTGGGCGTGCGGCCGACCTTCGCGAGCCGGTCTCGCCGTGGTGTCGTCAGATGGCCTGTTCGCCGCGTTCGCCGGTTCGGATGCGCACGACCTCATCGATGGGCATGACGAAGATCTTTCCGTCGCCGATGCGCCCGGTCTTCGCGGATTTTTCGATCGCGGCGACGACGTTCGCGACCTGGTCGTCCCGGACGATGATCTCGAGCTTCACCTTGGGAAGGAAGTCGACGACGTACTCGGCGCCCCGATAGAGCTCGGTATGGCCCTTCTGGCGGCCGAAGCCTTTGACCTCCGTCACGGTGATGCCCTGGATGCCGATCGCCGAGAGGGCTTCCTTCACCTCGTCGAGCTTGAACGGCTTGATGATCGCATCGACTTTCTTCATGTGATCCTCCCTGGTGACTTCGCTTGACGCGGGCTCGTCGATATCGAGGCGTTGGTCGTCACGGTCGGCCGCTCACTTTTCGACTCCCGGATGTACGTACTCGATTCGGCGGTGAACCCGAGTTGAAGATCGAGGATGCCATGCAAGTCAAGGGCCGCCAGGTCAGCGCGGGCACCGCGAAGGGGCGTTGGGTCGATCACGAATCTCGATCGTGAAGTGCTGCCTAAACTATGGGCAGCGCCCTAAGTTTGAGCGGTCCCGCGGCCAACCGCCTCAGGCGAATCCCGAGTCGGGAAACGTGGAGCGCCGGCCGCCGAGCCGTGCTTCGGTGCCGAAGCGCAGGCGGCGGATGTTGTCCCGATGCCGATAGGCGATGCACGCCCCCATCACGGCCGCGACGACGATCGTCGTCGCGGGATATGCGAGCCCCGCGAGGATGAGGGGCGTCACGACGGCGGTCAGGATCGAGCCGAGAGAGACGTAGCGGCTGACCGCCACCGTCAGGAGGAAGGTCGGGACGGCGATCGCCATGCCGAGGGGTGCGAGACCGAGCAGTACCCCGAGTGAGACGGCGACGCCCTTCCCGCCCTGGAACCCGAGAAAGCACGGAAAAATGTGACCGATGAAGGCGGAGAGCGCCACGAGCGCGCGCCCCGGGTCGCCGAGCCCGAGCTCGGTCGCCAGCAGGACCGGAGCGAGACCCTTCAGCGTGTCGCCGACGAGGGTCAGTGCCCCGGCCGTGTTGCCCGCAGCGCGGGCGACGTTCGTCGCCCCGATGTTGCCGCTGCCGATGTCGCGGGGATCCACGCCGCGGCGCCGCGCCAGCCAGACGCCCGTCGGAATGGACCCGCAGAGATAGCCGAGCGCGACCAGTGGGAGCAGCATGGACATCGTCAGAACCGGAGTGAGCGTCCGCGGCGGGCGCGATGCCGCTCCCAGACGCCGCCGACGAGCACGCCGACGACGAGACCTATGCCCGCCGCGACGATCGGCACGACCTCGGGGACGCTCGCGGGATCGCCGGCCCGCGGCGGGGTCTGTCTGCGTTCGGCTGCGAGCGCGTCGACGACCGATCGCAGGCGGGCGACCTCGGTCGCGAGGCCCTCCCGCGCATCGGGCCCGGACTCGGAAGATGGCGCTGCCGCCGGCGTCGCCGTGGCGGGTACGTCCGCGGACGGACGCGCGGCCTCCACCGCATGCACGAGATCTCCGGCGGGCACCCAGGCGCGGCGGCCGTCGGGAAGCAGGACCTCGCTCCAGCCGTCGCGCTCTCCGAGCAGCCGGACGCGAACATTGCCGCGGAGGATCGCGATCCCCGCCTCGGCCTTCCCGGGCGCCTCGCGGGCGACGATCTCGTCTCCACGGGTGGTCACGTCCTCCGCGCGGCTCGCCGGGGTTCCTCCGCCGATGGCGGCTGCCACGACCCCGCCCGCGAGCGCCGCACGGAATCTACGGCCGTGAAAAGAAAATCGGGGTGACTGGATTTGAACCAGCGACTTCTGCGTCCCGAACGCAGCGCTCTGCCAGTCTGAGCTACACCCCGTCAACGTAGGCCGCAAAGTAGACCCGAGGCTGCGTAACATACGGGAACGGGAATGCAAACTGGCCGGGGGATGGCGGGTCGCTCCGCGGCTCCCGGGGGCACGCCTGCCGTTGGTCAGACCGCGGGGCCCGAGGCGGCGACGTTTCGGCGCATGGCGGTGATTGCCGTCCCGTAGTCGGGCGCACCGAAGACCGCCGTGCCCGCGACCAGGACGTCGGCTCCCGCCCGCGCCGCGGCGCCGGAGTTCTCGACGGTGATGCCGCCGTCGATCTCGATCAGGAATCGCAACCCGAGGCGTTCGCGGAGCCGACGGGCGTCCTCGAGCTTGGCGAGGCTCCCCGGAATGAACTTCTGGCCTCCGAAGCCGGGGTGCACGCTCATCACGAGCACCATGTCGAGGTCGCGGGCGCTCGGCGCGACGACCTCGACCGGCGTGTCCGGGCTCACCGCGAGGGACGGACGCGCGCCGCGCGTCCGGATGTCGGCGATCACCTCGCGCGGCTCCGGACAGGCTTCGTAATGAATCGAGACCCAGTCGGCGCCGACGTCGATGAAGCGCGGCGCATAACGTCCCGGATCGCTCACCATCATGTGGACGTCGAGCGGCAACGACGTCGCGCGGCGAATGGCCTTCACCACGTCGGGCCCCATGGTGAGGTTCGGTACGAAATGCCCGTCCATCACGTCGAGGTGCAGCCAATCGGCGCCGGCGGCCTCGGCCGCCCGCACCTCGTCGTTCAACCGGCCGAAGTCCGCGGACAGAACCGAAGGGGCGATCAGGTGGGCACGGCACACGGCGGCACCGGATATACGACCCGCCTCCGACCCCCGCAAGGCGAGAGGCGCGTCCTCAGACGCGGCGCGCCCGGACCGCGAAGAAGCCGTCGAGGCCGTGGCGATGCGGCAGCGTGCGGAGCGCGCCGGCGTCGTCGACGAGCGCGCGCGCGCTCGGCGGCAAGATCTCGTCCGCGCGCTCGCGGCGGAGCTCGGGGTGCGCCGCGAGCCACCGATCGACGACGTCCGCGTTCTCTTCGTCGGTGAGCGTGCAGGTCGAGTAGACGAGCACGCCGCCGGGCCGCAGGAGCGGCGTCGCCGCGTCGAGGATGCGGCGCTGGGTCGTCGCGAGCCGTCGTAGATCGTCCGGGGTGCGACGCCAGCGGATCTCGGGATGAGCCCGCAGCGTGCCGAGGCCGCTGCACGGTGCGTCGACCAGGATGCGGTCGAACGAGCCGTGCGCGAGGGTCGCCTCGGCGGCCCGCGCGTCGAAGACGATCGGGCGGATCGCGTGGAGCCCGAGGCGCGCGGCGTTTCGCGCGATCGCCGCCGCGCCGCGGCGCCGCCGATCGCCGGCGACGATCGTCCCTTGGTCGCGCATGCGCTCGGCCGCGTGCGCCGCCTTGCCCCCCGGCGCCGCGCACGCGTCGAGGACGCGCATGCCCGGTCGCGGCTCGAGGAGCCAGGTGACGAGCTGCGACGCTTCTTCCTGCACGCTGAACGCGCCGTCCGACCATCCCGGGAGCGCGTGTGGATCGGCCGCCTGCACCCGTATCGCGTCGGGGGCGAAGCGACCCGGCTCGCACGCGATGCCGGTCGCGGCCAGGCGTGACATCAGCGCCTCACGCTCGCCGGGACGCGCACGCAGGACGGTCGGCGCCGCCTCGTTGTCCGCGGCGAGGAGGTCGCGCACGCCGTCGCCGAAACGGCGCCGCCAGCGCTCGACCAGCCAGCGCGGATGCGAGAACGCCACCGCCAGGTGCTCCAGCGGATCGGCGGCGGGATCCGGGAGCGGCAGCGATGCGCGCTCGCGGGCGGCGCGCCGCAGGACGGCGTTCACGAGCCGGCTCGCCGCCGGCACCGCCCGCTTGGCCAGCTCGACGCTCGTCGCGACCGCCGCGTGCGGCGGCACGCGGTCGAGGAGGGTGAGCTGATAGAGGCCGAGCCGCAGCGTCATGCGGATGCGCGGATCGAAGCTCGCGCAGTCGCGGTCGGCGAGCCGCGCGAGCTGCCAGTCGAGGCGGCCCTGCCATGCGAGCGTTCCGTAGACGAGCCGGCTCGCGAGGGCGCGGTCGCGGACGTCGAGCCGCGCCGCCGCGAGCGCGCCGGCGAGCGTCGCGTCGGCATGCGCCCCGATCTCCTCGACGCGCATCAGTACGTCGAGCGCGAGCGCGCGAGCCGCGAGCGGATCGCCCGATTCCATCCGGCTAGACGAGCCGCGCGCCGGGCGCGAGGCGGGCGCCGGCCGCGAACGCGGCGCCGGGCATCGCCTTCTTGCCCTCGGGCTGGAGCGTCACGATCGCGAGCGTGCCGTCGCCCGTCGTGACCTCGAGGTCGCGGCCGCGGACCGCGAGCGTTCCCGCGGGGGCGGCGGGACGCTTCTCGGCCACGAGACGCGTCGCCACGATTTTCAACGTCCGCCCCTCGAGCGTCGTGAACGCCGACGGCCAGGGCGCGAAGGCGCGCACCATGCGCTCGATCGACGCGGCGTCGCGCGACCAGTCGATGCGCCCGTCGTCCTTCTCGAGCCGCGGCGCGTACGTTGCGCGGCGCTCGTCTTGCGGTATCGGCTGGAGCCCCGTCGCACGGATCGCCGTGACCGCCTCGACGAGCGCCGTCGCGCCGAGCTCCGCGAGCGCCACGGTCAGGCTGCCGGTGGTGTCTTCGGGCGCGATCGGACGGGTGCGTTGCCGCAGCATGTCGCCCGTGTCGAGGCCTTCGCCCATCACCATGATCGTCACGCCGGTCTCGGCATCGCCCGCGCGGATCGCGGCCGCGATCGGCGCCGCGCCTCGGTGGCGCGGCAAGAGCGATGCGTGCACGTTCAGGGGGGCGAGGGTCGGAAGCGCGAGGAGCGCGGGCGGGAGGATCTTTCCGTAGGCCGCGACGACGAGCAGATCCGGCTCGAGCGCCGCGAGCGCCGCGGCCGACTCGGGGGTGCGAACGCTCGCGGGTCTGAGCAGCGGCACGCCGAGCTCCCCCGCGGCCGCCGAGACGGGCGACGGCTGGAGGCTCAGGCCGCGGCCGCGCGGGCGGTCGGGTTGCGATACGACTCCGACGAGCGTCGTCACCTCGGCCAGCGCGCGCAGGCTCGGCACCGCGAACTCCGGCGTGCCCATGAAGACCGAACGCATCGGCCGATCGTTCGGCCAGCGCAGCACGGCGGTCAGATCATCGCGCGCCGCGCCGGCGGCGCGTCTCGGCCGTCGCGCTCCATCTTCTTGAGCTTGCGCCGGTAGAGGTCGCGCTTGAGACGGCTCAGGCGGTCGAGGAAGAGGGTACCGTTCAGGTGGTCGATCTCGTGCTGCAAGGCCACGGCGAGGAGGCCGGTGCCCTCGATCTCGACCTCCTTCTGGTCGGTCGTCCACGCCTTCACGAGCACGCGCTCCGCGCGCAGCACCTCCGCCTGATAGTCGCGCACCGAGAGACAGCCTTCCTCCCAGAGAACCTCTCCCTCGGACTCGGTGATGACGGGATTGACCAGCTTCAGGAGCTGCTTGCCCTTGTTCTCGTGATCGACGTCGAGGACGATCACGCGTTGCGAGAGGCCGATCTGCGGGGCCGCGAGTCCGACGCCGGGCGCGGCGTACATCGTCTCGACCATGTCGTCGATCGCCTTCGCGACGACGCCGTCGATGTCGGTCACGTCCTGCGCCACCTCTTTCAAGACGGGCGCCGGATACGTGTAAATCCTCCGAATCACGAGGGTTTCATAACATGCTGACCGGATCGACATCAACGACGAGGCGCACGGTGCGGGAGTCCGACGAGGCGCGCCACGCGGTCTGCAGGGCCCCGAGCGTCTCGTGCAGCGCCCGGGCGCCGCTCGCCGTCAGGACGAGCTGCCAGCGATAGCGATCGCGCAGCCGCTCGAGCGGCGCCGGGGCCGGGCCGCGCAGCAGGACTCCCTTCGCCGTCGCCCCCGCCCGGACGCGCGCCGCGAGGCGCTCGGCGCAGGCTCCCGTCCGGTCGAAGTCCGGCCCCTCGAAGCGCAGGACGGCGAGCCGGGCGAAGGGCGGATAGTCGGTCTCGCGGCGGCTCGCGAGCTCGGCGGGGGCGAAGCTCTCGTAGTCGTGCGCCGCCGCCGCGGCCAGACTGTGGTGCGTCGGGCGGTAGGTCTGGACGACGACGCGCCCCGGGAGCGGACCGCGACCCGCGCGGCCGGCGACCTGGGTCAGGAGCTGGAAGGCGCGCTCGCCGGCGCGGAAGTCGGGCATGCTGAGCGCGACGTCCGCGAGCAGCACGCCGACGAGGGTGACCCCGGGCACGTCGTGGCCCTTCGCGACCATCTGGGTGCCGATCAGCACGTCGAGCTTCCCGCCGCTCCACGCTTCGAGGATGCGTCGGTGCGCGCCTCGGCGCGCCGTCGTGTCGCGGTCGAGACGACCGACCCGCGCGCCGGGGAACCGTGCCGCGACCTCCGCCTCGATCCGCTCCGTGCCGAGGCCCATCGCCACGAGCGTGCCGCGCCTGCACGCCGTGCATGCGATCTCGCGCGCCGAGCGCGCGTAGCCGCAGTGGTGACAGAGCAGCGCGACCCGCCGACGGTGCAGCGTCAGGCTCACGCTGCACGAGGGACAGCCCGCGGGTTCGCCGCATACCAGACAATGCATGGCGCTCGCGAAGCCCCGGCGGTTCAGGAAGAGGAGCGTCTGCTCGCCGCGGCCGAGGGTCTCCTCCATCGCCGTCAGCAGGATCGGCGAGAAGAGCGGCGTTGCGGGCTCGCACGGGTCGGTAGAGGTCGCCGTCGTCGCGTCGTTCGGGACGCGCAGCGCCACCGGACGTCCGTCCGGGCTCCGGAGATCGACGATCGTCACCTGCGGCAACGGCCGTCCGTGCACGCGCTCGGGGAGGGTGAGCCGGCGGTACTTGCCGTCGAGGGCCTGCTGGTGGCTCTCGACCGACGGTGTCGCCGACCCGAGCACGACCGGCACGTTCGCGAGCTTCGCGCGGACGATCGCGAGGTCGCGGCCGTGATAGCGGAGGCCTTCGTCCTGCTTGTAGGCCGCGTCGTGCTCCTCGTCGACGATCACGAGCCCGAGGTCCACGAGAGGAGCGAAGATCGCCGACCGCGTGCCGACCACCACCCGCGCCTCCCCGCGGGCGATCCGCCGCCACTCGTCCCAGCGCTGGCCCGGCGCGAGGCCGCTGTGCACCAGGGCGACCGTGTCCCCGAAGCGTTCCTGCGCCCGCGCGACGAGCTGATGGGTGAGCGCGATCTCGGGCACCAGCATGAGGACCGAGCGCCCGGCGGCGCGCGTGCGCGCGGCGAGGCGGAGGTACACCTCGGTCTTGCCGCTGCCGGTGACGCCGTGGAGCAGGAAGGTCCGGAACGTGTCGGGCGCGACGGCGTCGATGGCGGCGCGCTGCGCCGCGGTGAGCTCGGGGGCGCGCGCCGGTGACGCCGTCGCGCCGAGGTCGCGGTAGCGCTCGACGCGCTCGCGGGTCGCCATCCCCCGCTTCACGAGCGTGCTGGCGGCGGCGCGGGCGCCGGGGTCGAGGGTCGCGACGTCGAGGCGCCGGTCCGGAGCCGCGAGCAGGCGCTCGTAGCACGCGAGCTGTCGCGGCGCGCGCCGCGCCAGCGTCGCCGCCTCCGCGGGGTCGAGCTCCCGGACGAGCGCGAGGATGGTCGCGTAACGGGTCGTCACGGAGGGGCCCTGGCGGAGCTCTTCGCTCGTGAGCGTGCCGCGGCGGACGAGCGCGCGAACGGCGCGGGCGACGCCGGGGTTCGCGAGCGCGCGCTCGAGCGCCGTCAGCGTGAGGCCGTCGCCGCTGTCCCGCACGCGCTCGAGGATCGCCGCCTCGAGCGCGGCCTTGGGCGCCGGCGCCGCGTCGGCGATCCGCAGCACCCGCGCCGAGCGCGCGCGCAGGCCGCCCGGCAGCGCCACCGCCAGCACGTCGGCGAGCCCAGCCAGATAGTAGCGCGCGCTCCACCGGCAGAGCTCGAAGACCTCGCCGCTGACGATCGGTTCGGCGTCGAGGACGTCGACGATGTCGCGGATCCTGCGCACGTCGGCGGGCGGCGCAGGGTGGAGCGCGGTCACGATGCCGGTCTCGTGGCGCGTCCCGAGCGGCGCCACCACCCGCATCCCCCGGCGGAGCCGTCCCCGCCAGGCGGCCGGTACGGCGTACGTGAGGGCGTCGCGGCCCGGGAGCGCGCGCAGCAGCGCGACCTCGGCGTACGCCGGCGCTTCGGGCGGCGCCGGGATCGGTTCGGGCAGCGACACGTCTGCGCTCATCCACTTCGCCGCGCGATCTGTCAAAGCACGCGGCGGCACGCCGATGACACCGGCGGTCTTTGCGACGCACAGATGCGTAGGCCGCATCGTGCTCACGGGGGCTATCTGTGCGCCGCTCCAGCCGGAAGCGCCAGAAATCCGGCGGAGCGGATCTTGCTCCGCGCGGGCGCAGGGGGTCGGATCTCGTGCACCGAGCACAAACGCTGAGAAGGAATGCCGGATTGACGCTGGTCGAAGTCCTGACGGCCGTGAGCCTGCTCGGGATCGTCACCGCCGTCGCCGCCACCAACTTCACCGCGATGGCGCCGGCCTTCCGGACGCGTGGCGCCGCGCTTGCCGTCGCCGGCGACCTCAACCAGGCCCGCATGGCCGCCATCAAGGAGGCCCGTGTCTATGAGTACTTCCCCATCTCCGGGGGCTACCAGATCCGCCGTGACGACGGAGCCGGTGGCCGCCAGGTCGTGAAGCAGGTCGTGATCGGCAATGAGTACCCGCACGTCGTGTTCGGGCACACCGACATCGACGAGGATCCGTACGCCGCCGCGATCACGAGCTCGGCGCCGACCGTGACGGTCACGTTCCACTCGAACGGGACGGTGCAGAACGCCGCCGGCGTGTTCCTGGAAGCGTCGAGCAGCGACGGGCTCGTGCAGCAGGCGGTCACGATGAGCGCGGCGGGGCGCGTGCGCGTCTGGAAGCACACCGACGAGGGATGGCGATGACGGCGGACGCGCGTCGGAACACCGAGGCGGGCTTCACGCTCGTCGAGGTGCTGGTCGCGACGGCGATCGCCGCGATCGGTTTCCTCGGCCTCGCGGCGACGTACGCGACGTCGCTGCGCGCGACCGTCGTCGGGCGCAACGTCAGCGTCGCGACGAACCTCGCCGTCGAGGCGATCGAGACGATGCGGCGCCGCCCCTACGAGGAGATCGCCACGACCAGTCCGACCTCGATCGTGCGCGACAACATCTCCTTCACCAGCACGGCGACTGTCGCCGCCGTCGGAACGACCTCGAAGAAGGTGACCATGGGCGTGTCGTGGAGCGACCAGTTCGGCGCGCACTCGCCGGGCGTACAGCTCATCACGGTGATCGGCCAATGAGGCGCGACCTGCACGGCAATGTCCGGGGCTTCACGCTGGTCGAGCTCCTCGCGGCGATCAGCGTCGCGTCGATCGCCCTCGTCGTGCTGGCGAGCGCCGTCCGCAGCCAGGGGTCGAGCGCCGTCTACCAGATGGGCGCGGCCGACATGCAGCAGAACGTGCGCGGCGCGCTCGACCTGTTCCGTCGCGAGGTGCGCATGGCGGGATTCGGCATGTCGGCGGTGCCGACGGCCGTGCTGCCGGCTCTGGAGGTCCCCGCCGTATCGAGCGGCGAGCTCTATCGCGTGAACCTCTTCGGCAACTACGGCTCGGTGCGCAGCCGGGTCGGGACGGCGGGCGCGGTCGGCGGCGCGTCGACGATCCTGCTCGAGCCGTCGGGACCGAGCGGCGCGTGCCTCCCCTCGTCGAAATCCTTCATGGTGGGAGAGCGCGTGTCGATCGAGTCGGCGCTCCGTGGCGTCGCCGAGGTCTACGAGATCGCCGCCTACAGCTCCGCCAACTGCTCGATCACCGTCTCGCCCACGGTCGTCGCCGACGGCTACGAGTTCGGCTCGCCGGTGAACGAGGTGCAGCAGCTCAGCTACATCCTCGACTCCAACGACGTGCTCTGGCGCGAAGGGGTGGTCGTGGCCGACCAGATCGACGTCATGCAGCTCGCCTACATCCTGAAGGACGGCACGTCGGTCGCCGACCCCTCGAGCAACCTCGACGACCTGCGGTCGGCCACCATCGCGATGCGCTCGGAGAAGCCAGAGCATCTCGGCATGGCGCCGAACGCGGCGCTGCAGACCGAGGTCCGCATCCGCAACCTGGACATCGTGCGCGAGCCGATGATCGACAACCTATGAGGCCGCTCGCCAATCAGCGGGGGATCGCGCTGCTCACGGTCCTCGGACTGCTTTCGGTCCTGCTCGTGCTCGCGTCGCTCGTCGCGGGCAGCTCGCGCATGGAGGCCGCGCTCTCCGGGCTCGGCAAGGAGAGCGCGCGGGCCTTCGCGGCAGCGGAAGCCGGCCTCAACTACGGCCTCGGCGACGTGAACAACTTCACCGCCGCGGACTCCCTCGACAAGGGCTGCTGCGAGGGCGCCGGCTGCGCCTACGACCCGCGCGAGACCGACCTCGTCAGCGCGGGCTTGTTCGCCTCGCCGCAGACGTCGGGCTACGTCCGCGTCTGCTTCGATCGCGAGGGGCCGCCGCCGCCGAGCATCAAAGTCAGCGCGCTGCGCTTCAAGGCCTTCCACTTCGACCTCGACGCGCGCGGCAACGCCAACCCGAACGGATCGAGCTTCCTCCAGATGGAGGCCGCGCGCCTCGGCCCGTCCCAGTGAGACGAACGCGAGAAAGAGTGTGATCGCCATGCGCCGCCAAGCCAAACGAGCCACCGGAATCGCCGCCCTGCTCGCGGCCGTGCTCCTGACGGCCGCCACCGCCCGCGCCGGCAGCGACCTGGACGTCTTCATCGCCGGCCAGAGCGTGCAGCCGAACGTCCTCATCCTGTTCGACAACTCGGGCAGCATGAACGACGGCGTTCCGTACGATCCCGGCTATACGTACGACGGGTCGTACACGCCGACGACCGTCTACGACCGGTGCAGCTCCTACAACGCGAACTGCACGTGCCGGCGGACGCAGGCGTCATGGAAGGTCGCGACCGTGTGCAGCTGGGTCGACGCCAACAACGACGGTCAAGACGACCGTGCGCCCTCCTACAAGAAGATCGGCAACCGCCGGAACTTCGACCTGCTGCCGAATCCGCCGAAGCTCTCCGTCGCCAAGTCGGTCGTCGACGGCTTGCTGCAGGACCCGGCCAACGCCCAGGTCCGCTTCGGCCTCATGATCCTCAACGGGAACTATCTGCCGAGCGACTACACGAGCGCGTCGCAGACGTCGACGTACCACAACGACAAGTCGATTCTGAAGGCGGAGATCGGAACCGACGTCACGACGCTCCGGGGCATCGTCGACGGGCTGGTCGGGGTCGCCGGCACGCCGCTGGCGCCGCGCCTCATCGCCGCGGGGCGCTACTACAAGCACGACGGCTACTTCACCGGCGCGGACCCCGTGCAGTATCTCTGCCAGCGCAACTACGTGGTGCTCATGACCGACGGCCGGCCGCAGGTCGACGGCGTCGCGTTCGGCAGCTGCGACAGCGGCTTCAGCAATCCGTACTGCGGCTCCAACGCGAGCGGGTCGTTCAGCTACATCGAGTCGTGGCTCGGTGCGCCGTACGACAAGGACGGCGACGGCCGCGATCCCGATCCTTCCCACTTCAGCCCGCCGTCGGGTTGCACGCCGAACTCGTCGCCCGACTCGGAGCCGTGCGAATACCACAACGGCGGGTCCGACTACCTCGATGACGTCGCGAAGGTGCTGCTCGACAGCGATCTCCGCCTCGATCTCGACGGCCAGCAGGCGCTCGTCACGTACACGATCGGCTTCGACGTCGCGAACGGTCTCCTCGGACGTGCCGCCGCGCACGGTGGCGGCGCGTACTACACCGCCAACACCTACGACGAGCTCGCCGACGCCTTCCGCGCCACGCTGAACGCGATCGTGAGCGAGACCGAGTCGTTCGTCGCGCCGGTCGTGCCCGTGAGCCAGACGACGCGGACGCAGAGCGGCGACCGGCTCTACATCGCCCTCTTCCGCCCGCGCGACGGGTCGCTGCGCTGGCCGGGCAATCTCAAGAAGTACCAGGTGTCCGAGGACGGCCAGCTGCTCGACGCGAGCGGCGCGGCCGCCACCAACACCGACGGCGAGATCCTGCCCGGCGCCCTCTCGTACTGGGACTCGACGGCTTCGGGATCGGCGGTGAGCAAGGGCGGCGTCGGCGAGATCCTGTTGAACCGCGCGACCGCGCGCAACATCTACAGCAACACGACGACCACGATTCCGTCGGGCGGGCTCGACCTGACCGGCGGCGCGCACGCCTTCACGACCGGCAACGCGGCGCTCACGATGGCGATGCTCGGCGCCGCGAGCGCGACCGAGCGCGCGCAGGTCATCGACTACGTCCACGGCGTCGACGTCTACGACGACGACGAGGACTCCAACATCACCGAGAAGCGCAACTGGATCCTCGGCGACACGATCCACTCCGTGCCGCTGGTCGTGAACTACAGCCCGAGCGACGCGATGATCCTGATCGGCGCCAACGACGGGATGCTGCACGCCTTCGACGACGCGACCGGCGCCGAGCTCTGGGCCTACGTTCCCGACGAGCTCCAGTCGAAGCTGAGACTCCTCACGCCGGGCGTGAGCGGTGCGCACCAGTTCTTCGTCGACTCGTCGCCGAAGCTGCTCACCACCGACGACGGCCACAAGATCATCGTGTTCGGGTTCGGCCGCGGCGGGCGCGCCTACTACGGGCTCGACGTCACGTCCAAGACCGCGCCGAAGCTCCTCTGGAAGATCACCAACGCGACCAGCACCGGCGGCGGCGATTTCAGCGAGCTCGGCCTCGGATGGTCCGAGCCGGCGTTCATCAAGACGAGCGCGGGCGTCGACGCGTTCCTGATCGGCGGCGGCTACGACGACTACTTCGACGATCCGAGCAACACCGCCGCCAACACCGCGAGCCCCATGGGGCGCGCGATCTTCGCGGTCGACGCCGCGACCGGCGCGCTCATCCAGAAGATCAAGCCGACCGGCATGGATTTCGCGATCCCGAGCAACGTGGCCGCGCTCGACTTCAACGGCGACAAGAAGCTCGACCGCGCCTACGTGGGCGACCTCGGCGGCAACATGTGGCGCATCGACAGCAATCTCGTCGCGACGAAGCTCTTCGCCTCGGGCGGCAATCGCAAGATCTACTATGCGCCCGACGTGGTGCGTGACCGCGGGTTCCTGTCGGTCTTCTTCGGGACGGGCGACCGCAGCAACCCTCTCGAGACGAGCGTCACCGACCGCATCTACGCGGTGAAGGATGACAACACCTCGAACCTCACCGAGTCGGACCTCGTCGACGTCACGACACGCGTCGAGCAGAACGGCTCGGAGGCGGAGGCCGATCTCAAGGAAGAGCTCAAGGACGCCCAGGGCTGGTTCATCCAGCTGAACCAGCGGCCGGGCGAGAAGGTCCTGGCGTCGCCGTCGGCGTTCTTCAGCGTCTACTTCTCGACGTTCGTGCCGGTCTCCGGCGTGTGCAACGCTGGTGGCGACGCGCGCATCTACGAGCTCAACTACGAGACCGGCGGCATTCCCGACTCGAAGGTCGTCGATCCGGACGGTGACGGTCCCGATCCCGTGCCGACGGTGGCGCGCGACGACCGCTTCATCGTGATCGGCAAGAGCATCCCGACCGAGCTCACGGTGACCATCCAGAAAGAGGGGTCGAGCGGCTTCGTCGCTTCCAGCGGCAACGTCGACCGCCTGCCGCTGCCAGATCTGCCGAACAACGTGACGCCGCTTTCATGGCGCGAGTGCTCGACCGGCGTGCCGTGTCGATGACGAGGATCCGATGACGAAGGCCAACGTACGAGTCGCGATCGGCGCCGCCGTCGCGGGGGCGCTGTTGCTGGGCTCGATCGCGAGTGCGGCGGTCGCGGGGGTGGTGACTGCCGTCTCGAAGCGCGACGTGACGGTCTCCGGGGCCGTCTATCCCGTCAACGAGGCCATCGCGTTGGAGGACATGACGGGTCAGCCCATCCAGTGGTCGGAGATCCGCCCGGGTGTGGCCGTCGAGCTCGAGTTCGACGAGAAGGGCCGCCTCGTACTCATCCGGGCGAGCGTCGTCCGCTGAGCCAGCGGTAGGCCGGTCGGCGTCAATTTCTCGTCGTGCCGGCGCGCCCACGTACAGGAATGTGTCGGCGCCGTTCGTTCTCCGTCGGTCGAGCCATGGGTGTGCGTGGGATTTCGCGGGGTCCGGGCGCGGCACCGCACTTGCAACGCTCGTCGTAGCCCCTCCTTTCCGCGCGGGACGAGGCCCGATCCGCATGGTGTGGATCGGGTCCTCTCCCGAGTGGCGCGAGGGGAGCCAAGACAGGGGGTCGCCACGATGACGTGTCGGGGGAGCAAGGATGCGTAGCGGGCTTGGCGGGAAGCTCAGCGGTGTGTTCCAGCGGTCGCTGCGGGATCTCCTGCCCCGCGGCCGCGGCGGCGCCTACCTCGCCCTCGACATCGGGTCGAGCTGCGTGAAGCTCGTCGAGACCGACGGCAATCCGGGCGGCATCCGCATCACCGCGGCCGGGATCGCGCCGCTGCCGCCGACGGCCGTGCAGAACAACCTGATCCAGGATCCGAGCGTCGTCGCCTCGACCATCCGCGACCTGGTGCGTCAGACCGGCGCCCGCGCCACGGACGTGATCACCGCCGTCCCGGGGCCCGCGGTCATGATCAAGAAGCTGCACCTGCGCGCCGAGGACGAGGCCAATCTCGAGAACCACGTGATGCTCGAGGCCGGGAACG
>JADLHM010000005.1 GCA_020848745.1 Deltaproteobacteria bacterium
GCCGGACGGCGAGATCGACGTGGCGACCGACGAGGAGGGCACGACGACGAGCTTCTTCTCGTGCCAGGTGGACGACGTGTCGCTCTTCGGCGACGTCACCGTCGGCGCGGCGTCGTTGACCTTCGGCTTCTTCGAGGCCGACACGGCGAGCGACGAGGACTTCATCGCCGACTACGACGGCGAACTCGCGCTCGGCGGGGGGAGCGGCGGCCGTTTTCTCGCCGGCTCGGTCGACGTCGCGAGCGAGTCCGCGAACAGCTTCACCATGACCCTCGCGAACGTGGTGGTGGCGACCGGCGTGCTCACGGGCGGAAGCGCCGCGGTGGATCTCACGGAGAGCGACATCGCCGACACCTTCACGCGGCTCGACATCACGTTCGACGGCTCCGGCACCGCGAACGTGGTGGCGACCCAGGCGAACGGCGGGACGCGGAACTTTCGGCTCGACATCGCGACCGGCGCCGTGTCGTAGGCGGGCCCCCGTGGGGCTGGCGGTGCCGGCGGCTCGTGGGACGGGACGTCGCGCGGACCGCGCGGGTCCGGGCGATGGATCTATAGGGTCGTCGCGCTTGTCGGATCGCGAGCGGTCGACTACGTCAGGCGTGTTCGATGCGTCGCAGGCTTCTCGATCTCATCGTCTGTCCGCGATGTCATTGCGCGCTGGATCTCCGCGCGTACACCTCGGATGGACGCGGGAGCGCCGAGGAGGAGGTGCTGGACGGGCTGTTGCGATGCGGGAGTTGCTCTGGGGAGTTCCCCGTCATCGGCGGCGTCCCGCGGCTCCTGGAGCCGAGGCTGTTGCGGCGCATGGCTCCGCGCTATCCCGAGTACTTTCGAGCGCATCCGCGGCTGCTCGGCGACGATGACGGCGACGAGCACGTGCTTGCCGATACCCTCGAGAGCTTCACCCGGCAGCGTCTCGATCTTCCACCGCCGGGTCCGGCCCTGGTCGCGCAGTGGCATCGAAACTTCCGCCGCTACGTCGATGGCACGATCGGCGAGGGCGCGCTGCGGGGCAAGCTGGTGCTGGACGTCGGCTGCGGCTTCGGCCGCCACATGTACGTGGCGGGCCTCGAGGGCGCCGAGGTGGTCGGTGTCGATCTGTCGGGGGGCGTCGATCGTGCGTACGCCGTGAATCGGCGGCGGACGCGTTGTCACGTCGTGCAGGCGAACGTCCTCGATCGCCCGTTTCGTGATGGCGTGTTCGACGTCGTGTGGTCGTTCGGTGTGCTGCATCACATGCCCGACCCCGCCGCGGGCTTCCGCGCGATCGTGCCGTTCGCCCGGCCGGACGGGGGCACGGTCGTCGTCTGGGTCTACGGGTACGCCGGCATGACGTGGAGCTATCGGTTGTCGCACATGCGCGCGTTGCACCGGGTGACGCGCCGGTGGTCCGGTCCGGCGCGCGCCCGCGCGTCGACGGTGGTCGCCGCGATCCTCTCGGCGCTCTACTGGGAGCCGCTCGGGGCGATGCGGCGAGCGGGTCTCGGCGGCATCGTGCGCCGCATGCCGCTCACGGACTACATCGATCACCCGTGGCGCACCCGGATCGCTGGCGTACACGATCGGCTCTCGACGCCGATCACCCACTTCCACGACCTGCGCGAGCTGAGCGACTGGTGCCGCGCGGCCGGGCTCCAGTACATCTGCGTCAACGACACCGAGCGGCGCGGGTGGCACGCCTCCGGGCGTCGTGCCGGCGCGTGACGGCCACGGCGCACCTGCTCGCGGGCGTCCACCGCGCGGCCGTGACACGAGAGCCCTTCGCGCATCTCGCCCGCGGCGGAGCCGTCGACCCGGGCGTGTACGAGGCGCTGTCGGCGAGCTTTCCGCCGCTCGAGAGCTTCCTCGCGCCGCGCGAGGTCGGCGGGTCGAACCGGGCCGTGCGCAGGAATGCGGTGCGGGTTGCGGCGGATCCAGGCACGCCACCGGTCTGGCGCGAGTTCTTCGCGCACCACACCTCGGCGGACTATTGGCGCGACGTCGTGCGACTGTTCGCCGGGCACTTCCGACGCGCGTTTCCCGACCTGGAGGCGCGGATCGGCCGGCCGTACGAGCAGTGGCGCATCGCGCCGCGCGGCGCCGACCCGGACGCCGACGTGCGCCTCGACTGCCAGTTCGTCGTGAACACCCCGGTCACGGTGCGGAGCAGCGTCAAGACCGCGCACGTCGACAAGGGCGACAAGATCTTCTCGGCGCTCTTCTACGTGCCCGACCCGCGCGAGACGGGAGCCGGCGGCGACCTCGAGCTCTACGCGTGGCGCCGCGCGCCGCGGTTCGTGAAGCACCGCGTCCTCGCCCGGGACGTCGCGGTCGTGAGGACGGTGCCGTACGCCGCCAACACCTGCGTCGCGTTCGTGAACTCGCCGCGGTCCGTGCACGGCGTGACGCCGCGTGACGCCACCGACGTGCCGCGCCGCTATGTGAACCTCATCGCCGAGGTGCGGGTGCGGGCGTTCAGGCCGCAGCAGGTCGGCCGCGTGGTCCGCCGGTGGTACGGGGTCGCGACCGGCGGCGAGGACGACGCGTAGGGACGCGCGGCTGACGACCCGCATTCCGGTCGTTGCGAGCCCGCACTTCGCACCAGGTCCCTGGCGCGCGCTTGACGCTCTCGCGACGTGGACCCGGTGAGAAATGCGGGCTAGAGCCTTCGGCCATGATCCTTTCCGGCAAGACGGTGATCGTGACGGGCGTCGGCGCCGGGCTCGGGCGCGAATGCGTGGCCAAGGCTCTCGTCCAAGGGGCGAACGTGGTGATGGCGGCGCGGACGCAGGCGAACCTCGACGCCGCGGTCGGCGCGCTCGATCCTTCGGGGCGACGCCTCGCGGCGCGCGCCACCGACATCAACGACGCGGAGGCGTGCGCGGCGTTGGTGGGGCTCGCGCGGGAACGCTTCGGGGGCGTCGATGCGCTCGTACAGGTGGCGGCCTTCGAGCACGCGTGGGGCGGGCTCTTCGCGACCGACTTCGCGTCCTGGCGACAGGCCTTCGAGACCAACGTGATCGGAGCGTTGACGGTCGTACGGGCGGCGGCCGGCGCGATGAAGGAGCGCGGCGGCGGCTCGGTGGTCCTGATCGGGTCGCAGTCGATGTTCAAGCCGTCGCTCCCGCAGGCCGGCTATGCGGCGTCGAAGGGGGCGCTCCTCTCGGCGATGTACTACCTCGCCGACGAGCTCGGCCCCGACGCGATCCGCTGCAACATGGTGGTGCCGTCGTGGATGTGGGGGCCGCCGGTCGAGATGTTCGTGAAGGGGCGGGCGAAGCAGCAGAAGATCACCGCGGAGGAGGCGCTTCGCGGGATCGTCGGCGGCTTCCCGCTCAGGCGCATGACCGAGGACGGCGAGGTCGCGGACGTGGTGGCGTTTTTCGCGTCGGATCTCTCCAAGGCGGTGACCGGCCAATACTTGCTGGTCAACGCCGGGGAGATGTCGAAATGACCACCCGTGCGGGCGCGAGCAAGAAGAAGGTCGTCGTGTGGGGGACCGGCTTCGTCGGGAAGCTCGTGATCCCGGAGATCGTGAAGCATCCGGGGTTCGAGCTTGTCGGTGTGGGCGTCAGCCACCCGGAGAAGGTCGGAAAGGACGTCGGCGCGATCTGCGGCATCGATCCCATCGGTCTCGCGGCCACGGACGACGTCGCGCAGCTCCTCGCGACCGACCCCGACGCGCTCGTCCACTACGGACCGACCGCCGCCTACGCGCGCGACAACATCCGGCTCATCAAACAGTTCCTGCTCGCCGGCATCGACGTCTGCTCGACCGCGATGACGCCGTGGGTCTGGCCGGCGATGACGAAGAACCCGCCGCAATGGATCGCGCCGATCACCGAGGCGTGCGAACGGGGAGGGGCGTCGTGCTTCACGACCGGCATCGATCCCGGGTTCGCGAACGACCTCTTCCCGCTGACCCTCATGGGCCTCTGCGGCGAGGTCCGCGTCGTGCGCGCCCTCGAGATCCTCGACTACAGCAACTACGAAGGCGACTACGAGATCGAGATGGGGATCGGGAAGCCGGCGGACTTCCAGGCCCTCCTCGAGAATCCCGACATCCTCGCCATGTCGTGGGGCGCGACGGTGCCGATGATCGCGCACGCCGCCGGCATCGAGCTCGACGCGATCACCACCACCTGGGACAAGTGGGTGACGCCGAAGGCGATCACGACGGTGAAGGGCACCATCGCTCCCGGCGAGGTGGCGGCCATCCACTTCACCATCAACGGCGTGTACCGGGGGACGACCCGGATCCAGCTCGAGCACGTGAACCGGGTCGGGCAGGACGCCGCGCCCGACTGGCCGCGCGGCGGCCGGAACGACGTGTATCGGGTCGAGATCGAGGGTTCGCCGTCGATCACTCAGGAGACCGCGTTCCGCTTCACCGACGGCAGCGGGCGCGACGCTTCGACGGCCGGCTGCCTCGCGACGGGCCTGCGCGCGCTGAACGCCGTGCCCTACGTGAACGAGCTGCCCGCGGGCTGGGTGACCGCGCTCGACCTGCCGCTCATCCCGGGGAGGGGCACGATCCGGTAGCCCAGCGGGCGGAGCGCGCGACTTGCTTTCGACGGCGACGCGCGTCCATGCTGCTGGCGAATGCCGACGTCCGACCAGGAGAAGCCGTCCCCGCAGCCGGGAGACGCGGCGCGATCCGAGGCGGGCGCCGGTCCGAGCCGTCCGGAGGGGAGCCTGGACGCGGACGTGCAGCGTGCGCTCGCGGCCGAGCTGCGCTGGCTGACCCACGAGATCAGCCAACCCCTGGCGGCGATCGTGAGCTACGTCCGGGGCGCGCAGATGCGCCTCGACGCCCACAGCCTGCAGGAAGCGGATCTCGCCCACGTACTGGAAGCGATCGCGACGCAGGCGCAGCGTGCGGTCGCGATCGTCCGCGGGGCCGATCGGCAACGGGGGTCATGATGAGCCGAGGAACGATTCACGTCGTCGACGACGACACCGCCGTGTTGCGCGGCCTGCGCTGGTTCTTCGAGTCCGCCGGGCTCGTCGTCGAAAGCTACGCGAACGCGGAGGACTTCGCGTCGCGCTATCAGCGGGCGACCGCGCCGGAGTGCCTGGTGCTCGATCTCTGCATGCCCGGCCTGTCGGGCCTCGCGCTGCACCGGACCTTTCACGAGCGGGGCTGGACGCTGCCGGTCATCTATCTCACCGGCCATGGCAAGGTCCCCGATGCGGTCGCCGCGTTGAAGCAGGGAGCTTTCGATTTCGTCGAGAAGCCCTGCGCCGACGATGCGATGCTGGCGCGGGTGCGGGCCGCGCTGGCGGAGGACGTCCGGCGGCGGGCGCACTCGGAGGAGATGGCGCAGCTGGCGGCGCGGATCGCGAGCCTGACGACGCGCGAGCACCAGGTGGCGATGCGGGTGGCCGCGGGCCTACCCAACAAGCTGATCGCCGCCGAGCTCGGCATCAGTCCGCGAACCGTCGAGGTCTACCGCGCGAAGGCGATGAGCAAGACCGGCTCGCGGTCGACGGCCGAGCTGGTGCAGCTGGTGATGCGCGAGCGCGGGTTCGAGGGCACGCGCGGTACGCCGGGCTCGCCGTAGCGCGCGGCCGGCGCGGCGCAGCAGACGGAAGGATCCGCGCGGGAAAATCACCTGACAAGCGCATCGAGCCCGTGGTAAGGCTCGCGGAGCCCATCTCACGCCGCCCAGGAGGCCTCCCTCGTGCAACGCCTTCGCCGCTCGATGCTTTCGTCGTCGCCCGCGCTCGTCCTGACGGCGCTGGTGGCTACCGCCGGCGCCACGCCCTCGCCGTCGCTCGACGCGTACTCGCTCTTCGCGCTCGAGACGATGCACGTGCGGAACTTGCGGGCCGGGGACGGTGACCTCGGGGTGAACCAGGGCGCGTTCACGGCCCGGGGGAGCTTCTCGGCGCCGACGGCCCAGGTGGTCGCGGCCTCCGCCGACGTCGTGGCGACCGGCGACTGCAATGGCATCTACGCGACCTCGGTCGCCTCGTCCGGACCCGACTGCCCGGCCGCGGGCGCGGCGCCGCAGCCGATCGTCGCGGACGTACCGACGGCGTGCGGCTACCCCGCGACCTTCCCGGCGTGCGACGCGGCCGCGGGCGTCACGGTGCGCGCCGGTCGGACGGTGCTTCCGCCCGGGGTCTACGGCGACGTCGCCGTGAAGAGCTCGGGGGCTCCCGCGACCCTCGAGCTCGTCGGGGGGAGCTACGTCTTCTGCAGCCTTCGGATCGGCCGCCACGGCGAGGTCCGCTTTCGCGGCGCGGCGCAGCTGCACGTAGCGGGCGCACTGAAGCTCGGGGTCGGCGCGGCCCTGGCCCCGGCCGACGGGATGGCGGCGCCCCTCACGGGCCGCGTCTACGTCCAGGGCAAGAGCATCACGCTCGATCGCGAGGCGCGGCTGGCGGCGGCGCTCTGCGCCCCGACGGCCAAGCTCAAGGCGAACCGCAGCCGCGTCGAGGGGGCGGCGGTGGCCCGGGAGGTGCGCGCCGCCGGCGCGACCGTGCTCCGCCCCTACGAGGAGCCGCGCGCGGCGTGCGCCGACCACGACCCGCTCCGCAACCTCTACTTCGGCGATCTCCACGTGCACACGGCGCTTTCGTTCGATGCGCAGGCCTTCGACGTGCGGACGACACCGGCGGAAGCCTACGGGTTCGCCCAGGGCGCGCCGGTCGCGCTCCCGCCGCTCGACGTGAACGGTGTCGGTACGCGCACGGTTCAGCTGGAACGGCCGCTCGACTTCGCGGCCGTCACCGACCACTCGGAATTCCTCGGCGAGGTCGAGGAGTGCACGACGCCGGGTGCCCCCAACTACGACGCGCCGTCGTGTCAGGTGTACCGCGGCGAGACCTTCAACGCCGTCCGCTTCATTGCGCTGCCGCTCGCGAGCCTCGAGCCGGAGCGTTTCGCCGACATCTGCGCACCGAACGGCCAGGAATGCGCGATCCAGGGCGCGCAGGTGTGGCAGAGCGTGCAACAGGCCGCCGACCAGGCCTACGACCGCACGGCGGCCTGCGGCTTCACGAGCTTCGTCGGGTACGAGTACACCAGCGCGCGCGCCACGAGCACCCGCCACCGGAACGTCATCTTCCGGAACGACCGCGTATCGTATCCGACGACGTACTTCGAGGAGCAGTCGCCGCAGGGCCTCTGGAGCCAGCTCGAGGCCGGATGCCGCGACGCCGCGAGCGGCTGCGACGTCCTCGCCATTCCGCACAACCCGAACGAGAGCAACGGCAACATGTTCGCGGTCGAGTATCCGGGGGCCCGTTCGGTCGCGGCCGAGCGGACGCAGGCCGCCGCCCGGGGCGCGATGGAGCCGCTCGTCGAGATCTATCAGCACAAGGGCGACTCGGAGTGCATGAACGGGCTCTCGGGGGTGATCGGCGCCTCCGACGAGCAGTGCGACTTCGAGAAGGATCCGCGGCCCTTCCGCGATTGCGGCGACGGTGTCGGAGGGCAGGGCGTCGCCCGCGGCGGCTGCTTCTCGCGCCTCGACTTCGTCCGCAACGTGCTCCTCGCGGGCCTCGCCGAGGACCAGCGCCTCGGCGTGAACCCGTACCGCCTCGGCATCATCGCGGGCACCGACACGCACAACGGCACGCCGGGGGCCGTCGAGGAGGCGACCTTCCAGGGCCACCGCGGCACCGACGACGCGACGCCCGCGACCCAGCTCGGAAACGGCGTGCTCACGCCGGGCGGGATCCAATTCAGCCCGGGCGGCATCGTCGGCGTCTGGGCGGAGGAGAACTCGCGTCCGAGCATCTTCGATGCGCTCCGTCGCCGTGAGGTCTTCGGCACGAGCGGTCCGCGTATCGCCGTCCGCTTCTTCGGCGGGTGGAACCTGGCGGCCGGCCTCTGCGCGGATCCGGACATGATCGCCGGCGCGTACGCGGCGGGCGTGCCGATGGGCAGCGTGATGGATCCGCCGACCGCCGCCGCGCCGTCGTTCCTGGTCGCCGCCGCGCGCGATCCCGGGACGCTCGCGCGCCCGGGGACGCCGCTCCAGCGCGTGCAGGTCGTGAAGGGGTGGATCGACGACGCCGGGTGGCACCAGGAGGTCTTCGACGTGGCGGGGGACGCGAACAACGGCGCGACGGTCGACACCGACACGTGCGTCGCGAGCGGTCCGGGCGACGACGACCTCTGCGCGGTGTGGACGGACCCGTCGTTCGACGCGAGCCGGCACGCCTTCTACTACGTGCGCGTGCTCGAGAACCCGACCTGCCGGTGGAGCACCGTCACGTGCAACGCGCTCGCGCCGGGCGAGCGGCCGCCGTCGTGCACGGATCCGGACGTCGCCAAGACGGTGCAGGAGCGCGCCTGGAGCTCGCCGATCTGGTACCGGCCCGGCGCGTGACGGCGGGGCCCCGGGGGCGGGCGAGGCGCGGCGGCGCGTGGTGAGACGCCTGCTGCGCGAGCCGCTCGTCCACTTCGTGGTCCTCGGGGCGGCGCTCTTCGCCCTGCACCGCGCGGTGGCGCCGCCCGGCGCGACGAGCGCGATCGTGGTGACCACGGCACTGCAACGCGGGTTCCAGCAGGAGCACCTGCGGCGCCACGGGCGCCTGCCGACGCCCGAGGAGCAGCGTGCCCTCGTCGACCGCTACGTGGACACCGAGGTGATGCTGCGCGAGGCGCTCGCGCTCGGGCTCGATCGCGGCGACATCATCGTGCGGCGCCGGCTGGTACAGAAGATGGAGTTCCTGAACCAGGACCGCGAGCCGCTGCCTCCGCCGACCGACGCGGACCTGGCGGCGTTTCTCGCGCGCCACGCGGAGCGTTACCAGCTCGCGGCGCGGATGACCGTCGCGCACGTCTTCGTGAGCACGCGCCTCCATCCCGAGGACACGGAGGCGGTCGCGGACGAGCTCCGCGCGCGCCTCGCGGCCGGCGACGACGCGGCGGGCCTCGGCGATCCGTTCCTGCGCGGACGCGAGTTCCGTGCCGCGACGGAAGGCGAGCTCGCCGGCGTCTTCGGGCCGGACCTGGCGCGCCGGCTGCAGAGCGCGCCGGTCGGGGAATGGGTCGGGCCGTACCGATCGAGCTTCGGCGTCCACCTCGTGCGGATCGCGACGCGGGAGGGAGGGCGGCCGGCGACGGTCGACGAGGTCCGCCGCGAGCTCGTCCGCGACTGGGAGGAGGAGCGGCGGTCGGAAGCGGCACGCGCGGCGCTGGGGGCGCTCCGCGCGCGCTACGACGTGCGCATCGAGGAGCCGCCGACGCCGGGGAGGCCCGCGTCGTGAGACCCGGACGGGTCGCGGCATGGGCCGTCACTCTCCTCGCGATCGCCGGAACGGAAGCGGCGTCGCACACGTTCGAGCCGGCGCTCCTCGATCTCCGCGAGCGCGAGAGCGGCACCTTCGACGTCGTGTGGCGTGCGCCCGGGCGGGAGTCGGGCGCGCTCGTGCCGGACGCGCCGCCGCTCCTGCCGCGGTTGCCCGCGGCGTGCCGCACCCTCTCGGAGCTCGGGGCGAGCGACGAGCGGATCGCGACGCGCGTGGCGTGCGGCGCCGGACGGCTCCGGGGCGAGACGATCACCGTGCCGGGGCTCGCCGCGAGCCGCGTCGACGCGATCGTCCGGGTCTCCTGGAACGACGGATCCGCGGCGAGCGGGATCCTCACCGACGCGAGCGAGTCGTTCGTCGTGCCGGAGGGGCCGCGCGGTATCCTGCTGCCCGGCGCGCCGGCGCGGACGGTGGCGACGCGCTATCTCGGGCTCGGGATCGAGCACATCCTCGGCGGCACCGATCACGTGCTGTTCGTGATCGGACTCTTCCTGCTCGTCGGCGCGACCCGGGCGCTGGTCGCGACGGTGAGCGCCTTCACGCTGGCCCACAGCCTCACGCTCGCGGCGGCGGTGCTCGGGATCGTGACGGTGCCGTCGGCGCCCGTGGAGGCGCTGATCGCGGCGAGCATCGTGCTCCTCGCCCGCGAGCTGGTGCGCGGCCCCGACGAGCCGCCGACGCTCGCGTGCCGCTTCCCGTGGCTCGTGGCGTTCGTCTTCGGGCTCCTCCACGGGTTCGGTTTCGCGGGGGCGCTCGCGGAGACGGGCGTGCCCGCCGATCAGATTCCCCTCGCGCTCCTCGCGTTCAACCTCGGCGTCGAGGTCGGCCAGCTCGGGATCGTGGGGGCGCTGGTCGCGCTCGCGGCGCTGGCCCCGCGCGGGCTCCGATCCTCACGCGGCCGGCCCCGGCTGCCGGCCTACGGGCTCGGAGCCGTGGCGTCGGCCTGGATGATCGAGCGGATCCTGCGTTTCTGGGCGACTTGATGCGTTGAAGAGCTCGCGGGTCTCCGGCTAGAGTCGACGGTCTTCGGGTCCGGGAATCCCCAGAGAACCTCCCATCGGCATGGCCACAGGCTCGGACGAACGCAGGCTCATCCTCATCCTCAGCTCGGAACGCTCGGGCTCGACGCTGACCCGCGTCGTTCTCGGGGCGAACAGCCGGATCGTCTCCCCGCAGGAGATGTTCCTGATGCGCTACCCCGACTACCGGACGTTCCGGGAGCAGAAGGCCGTCGCGCGCGAGAGCCTGGTCGAGTTCTTCGAGCTTCTCGGGCAGGCGAAGGACGCGACGGCCATCGACGCCGCATGCGAGGGGCGCGATATCCTCGACGTCTACCGCTGGCTCTTCGGCTTCCTGAAGCCGGGGCAGTTCCTGCTCGACAAGACGCCCGCGTATGCGAACGACGGCGATACGCTGCGGAGATCCCGGCCCTTGCAGCCCTTCTACGTCTGGCTCATCCGCCATCCGCTCGGCGTCATCGAGTCGCATGTGCGACTCAAGTTCCGCGAGCGCCATACCAAGGACCTGAAGGGCATCGGGCGGCGGCTCCAGGACTTCGTCGTCGATCAGGTGGTGCGGACCGAGAACGGCATGCTGCCGGTCGCGCGCGGGCGCGAGGTGAAGTGGGTGCTCCAGCAGACGATCATCCGCGAGTTCCTCGCGTCGGTGGCCGAGCAGCAGAAGGTCCTCATCAAGTTCGAGCATCTGGTGCGCGACCCGGAGCCGGTCGTGCGGCGGCTCTGCGACGCGCTCGGCGTCGCGGTCGAGCCCGCGATGCTCGAGGCGTGCGGCGCCCGCAAGGTGATGAACACGAGCCTCGGCGACCCGAACTTCCACACCCACGACCGCATCGAGGCGAAGACCGCCGACACATGGCGGGAGGTCTTCCAGGAGAAGCAGCTGACGCTCGAGACGCGGCGCCTGATGGACGCGATCGGCGTCGTCCGCGAATAGCGGTGCCTCGGCGTCGCGGGTCTAACGCTCGCGCCGGATGACGTCGAGGTACGGAGGCTTCGGCAGCGACGCGAGCGCCAGGCGGCCTTCGACCAGATCGTGGAGCTCGCGCCCGACCAGCTCGGCGCGCCAGCCGTTGGCGAGCGGGTGCTCCTCGGCGCCGCCGGCGACGACGAGCTCGACGTAGCGCTCGAGGTCGGCGCGCGTGGCGACGAGCTCCGAGGCAATGTCCGCGGCGTCAGAGCGCGTCCGCAGCAGGACGGCGGCGAGCTCGGAGGCCGCGGCGACGCGCCGCGCGAGCTCGCGGGGCGCCTCACGAGGCGGCGCGATCGGCTCGGCGGCGAGGCCGGCCTCGATGGCGCGGACGAGCCGGGCGCGCGCGGGGGCGGAGAGGCCGCTCGCGCCGCGCACGTGACCGATCGCGTCGCTGTCGCGGGGGATCGTGCGGGCCACCTCGATGACGGTCGGGTCCTTCAGCACCCAGCCGACCGGGAGGTCGCTCGCCTGCGCCTCGGCCTCGCGCCAGGCGGCGACCTCGCGCAGGAGGGCGAGCTGGCGGCCCGAGAGGCGGCCGCGGCGGGAGAGCTTCAAGTACGCCTGGCGCGGATCCGCCGCCGGCACCCCGGGCCCGTAGCGGCGCGTCAGCTCGTCGGCGACCCAGGCGCTCCGTCCGCGCGCGGCGACGTCGTGGACGAGCGCGTCGGCGATCGCGTGCAGGTGGCGGACGTCGTCGGCGGCGTAGGCGATCTGCGTCGGCGAGAGCGGGCGCTTCACCCAATTGCTGAAGGTCTCGTTGTGGGCGAGGCGGATGCGCAGCACGCGCTCGACCAGGCGATCGTAGGCGAGCGACGTGCCGAGTCCGACGAAGCCGGCGACGACCTGCACGTCGAAGATGCGCGTCGGACGGATGCCGAAGCACCGCGCGAAGAGGACGAGATCGGCCGCCGGGGCGTGCATCAGGATCTCGACGTCCGGATCGGCGACGAGGGCGGCGATCGGGGTGACGTCGCCGCCCGCGATGGGGTCGATGATGGCGATGCGGTTCGCGGTCGCGACCTGCACGAGGCACGGGACGGGCGCGTAGGTCCGCTCCCACAGGAACTCGGTGTCGAGGCCGATCCGCCCGGCGGCGCGGGCCTCGTCGGCGAAGCCCGCGACGTCGGCGGGGGTCGTGAGGTGCTCGATCGGGGTGGCTGGCTCTCGCATGGCGAGGGCTTGTATCAGAATCGCCGGTGAGGGGAGCCCGTCCGTGACGCTGCCGGTACCGGCCGATCTACCGCGGTTGCTGCGCCGGCTCGCGCGCGAGGAGCGGACGGAGCGGCGCGAGCTCGCGCGGTTGGAGGCGCGGCTGCGCCGCTTCGAGGACGTGGAGCGGCCCGCGTACGACGCCTGGCTCCGGCTCGAGCTCGGACCGGCGGTCGGCGAGGTGGAGGAGCTCTCGAGCGCGCTCCGCGCCCGCCAGGTGCTCGCGGCGCGCGTGACCGAGCTCGTGGAGGACGAAGGCCTGCACCCGCGCGAGGCGCTCTGGGTCGTGCGGGAGTGCGGCGCGGACGAGGCGCCCCGCGCCGAGGGTGGCGCCGAGCGCACGGCGCGGGAACGCGACGAGGTCGAGGCGCGGCGGCGCGCCAAGCGCGAGCGGAAGCGGGCGGCGCGCAAGCGCGCGCGGCGGGAGCGGCGCGCGGCCGGCCGGGGCGGCGGGGCGAGCGGCGCGACCGGCGCGGAAGGCGCCGTCGACGGCGTGGCGACGAAACGGCTCGCCGCGATCTACCGCGCGCTGGCACGGAGCCTCCATCCCGACTCGCCGAGCGTCGTGCGGACCCTCGCGCCGGCACGGCTGCGCGCCGTCTGGGCGGAGGTGCAGGCCGCGTACGCGGTCCGCGGTCTCGAACGGCTGCTCGCGCTCGCGACCTGGCTCCAGGCCGTCGCGGAGAGCGGGCTCGACGCCGAGGCGGAACTCGGGGAAGCCGCGGACGCGGCGGGGGGATTCCTCTCGGTCGCGGAGCGGCACGAGCGGCTGCGGGCGCTCCGCCGGGCCGCGCGCATGCTCGAGCGCCGCTTGGAGGGGCTCGCGGCCGAGCCCGCATGGGCCTTTCCCGCGGCGACGCCCCAGGCGCGCCGCAAGCTCAGACGGGGCGCGGCGCGGCGGCTCGCGGGCGAGCGCGACGCGCTCCGGGCGGCGCTCGCGGCCGTCGACGAGTTCCTGGACGACATCGGCCCGCCGCGTCCGCTCCGTGACGCGGCCGGGCGCGTCAGGTAGCGGCGCGCCGGCGGCGGAGCAGGTAGTCGAGCGCGATGCCGACCCCGGTTCGCTGCGGCAGCGTCACGACCAGGGCCAGCATGGCGATCGCCCAGGCGACGTAGAACCAGGTCGGCGACGGGACCCACACGCGCAGGAACACCATGCCGATCAGCGGCACCAGGAAGAGCACGCGGTCGAGCACGAAGAGGTAGCCGAAGAGGTCCCCCTGGTCCTCGAGGTAGCGCAGGCCGCAGACGGCGCAGCGGTCGTGCATCACGTTCAGGCGCTTGAAGAGGGCGCCCTCGCCGCATTGCGGACAGCTCTTGCGCCAGCCGCGGCCGAGCAGGGTCGCGAGCGTGGGGAGCGGCGTCGCCGCCGGCGCCGTCATGCGGGATCGCGGAAGATCGGGGCGCGCTTCTCGATGTTCGCCATCACCGCCTCCAGCTGATTCGCGGTGCCGATGAGAGCCTTCTGCTCGCGGCTCTCGGCGGCGAGAAGGGCGGCGCCGTCGGCATCGAGGGCGTCGTTGTAGAGGCGCTTCGCGCTGCGGATCGCCTCGGGGTTCTTGGCGGCGATCTCGCGCGCGAGGCGCGTCGCGGCGGCGTGCGGGTCCGCGTCGACGTGCGTGACGCAGCCGTAGCCGACTCCCTCGGCGCCGTTGAAAATCCGGCCGGTGAAGGTGAGCTCGCGGAGCACGTCGTCGCGCATGAGGCCGCGGGTGAGGGCGATGCCGGCCATGTCGGGGACGAGCCCCCACTTGATCTCCATGATCGAGAGCTTGGTGTCCGGGGCCGCGATCCGCACGTCGGCGCCGAGCATGATCTGGAAACCGCCGCCGAAGGCGACGCCGTGGACGGCCGCGACGACCGGGACGGGCAGCTGCCGCCAGAGCCACGCCACCTCCTGGAAGAGGTTGGCCGCGCCGTGCGTCCGGGCGGTGATGTCGCCGGGGCCCTCGGAGCCGGTGAAGCTCGCCATGTCGAGCCCGGCGCAGAAGGCGCGGCCATTCCCCGAGAGGACGACGGCACGGAGACCGGACGTCGCCGCCAGGCGCGCGCCGGCGGCGGCGATGTCGTCGAACATGGGGCGGTCGAGGGCGTTCATCTTCTCGGGACGGTTCAGGCGGACGTCGGCAACGCCGGCGTCGATCGAGATGCTCACGCGATCACTCATGGAAGGCTCTCCTGCGGGGAGGCTTGGCAAATGGGCCGAGCTCTCGCAAGAATGGACGTCGCGGCTCGTGTCGGCGCTCGCGACGGCGGGGCTCGCTGGGATCGAGGAGGTGACGCTCGGCTACCGGACCAGTACGACGGCCGACGTCGACGTCGCGTTCGAGGACGGTCACAGCGAGTCGTTCGCGTACGACCTCGTCACGAACGAGCTCACGGCGGTCGGAGGGAGCGGTGCGGCGGCGCGCGCCGTCCTGGACGAGCGCCGCCGCCGCGCGTGAGGGCGGCCGGAGAAAAGGCGGTTGCCTCCGGTACGCATTCTGGCATGGTACTGCGCATCTCACGGAGGAGATGCCCCCATGCAGAGTCTTCCTCGAGTTCTGGCCGGGACCGTCCTGGCGCTCGCGACCGGATTGCTCGTCGGCGCCTCCGCCGAGGCCCAGTCGGTCACGGTGAACCGCTGCGCGGCGGCGAAGGTCCGCTGCGTGATGGGCTACACGCACGTCTGCGGCGTGCAGGGCGTGCTCGGCCTCTTCAAGTGCCATCAGAACGCGACGCTCCGCGGGCGCTTCGTCGACCAGGTCTGCGTGAACCGGACCGTCGACAAGATCACCGAGTGCTTCCGTGACGCGGAACGGCGCGGGGTCTGCCTTACGAGCGACGACGTGATCGCGATCCAGGGCAAGGTCGAGGCCTTCGTGCTCGAGGCCGTGCAGGACGTCACTCCGGACTTTCCGTATCCGCTCGTCAACGCGTGCGCGGCGAGCAAGCAGAAGGTCGTGGCCGAGATGGCCTCGGACAAGCTCGAGTGCTTCGAGGACGCGATGCGGCGCGACCCGGGCGAGGTCGCCCCGGGATGCCTGACGCGCCCCGAAGGGCAGTACGCCTATCTCTGGGACCGCATCGAGGGGAACGGCGGCTGCCTCACGCTCGGCGACGGCGCGGCGTTGCTCGAGAAGACGGACGCGTTCGTTGCCGACGTGGTGACGACGCTCGACCCGCAGTAGCGGGCGCGGTCCGGCGCGGACCGCAACTCGCGGTTCCGGCGTCGATTTCGCTGGACCTCGCGCGAAGTCCCGAGTAGGCTTCGCTCGCCATCCGCGCGGCCGTGGCGTGGATGAGCTCCCGTCCGAAGGACCATTCATGCCGACCCGTCACCGAAGGATCCTGTGCGCCGCCTTGCTCGCGCTCTGCGGCGCGACGCCCGCCGTCGCCCTCGACGTGCAGTCCGGTATCGGCTTCGTCGCCATCACGGGCGAGGTCGAAGGCACGCCGCTCGTGCTCGAGAACGCCCAGCACGTGGACGTCCAGAGCGGGCTCGTCGATCGCTTCGGGAGCCTGGTCTTTCGCGACCTCGGCCAGGGGAACGCGTATTTCGTGCGCGAGCCCGGGGGCGCGACGACGGCGGTGACAACGCGCCGCTTCACGGACCATCCGCCGCAGTCCTTCTATCAGGCGCAGACCCTGGTCGAGGGGTTGAACTACATCGAGACGCGGGACGGGACGCTCCTCGCGGCGATGGTGCGCGCGCCGCTCGGCAGCTCGTTCGCGCCCGGGCGCCGCTTCCCGACGCTGGTCGAGTACTCCGGCTATGCCGCCGCCGACCCGGACAACCCGCAGCCCTCGACGCTCATCGCGTCGGCGATGGGGTACGCGACGGTCGCCGTCAACATGCGCGGCTCCGGCTGCTCGGGCGGCGTGATCGACCTCTTCGATCTGCCCACGACCGCGGACGGCTACGACGTCATCGAGATCGTCGGCAACCAGGACTGGGTGCAGGGCGAGGGGGTCGGCATGATAGGCATCTCCTTCCCGGGCATCAGCCAGATGTTCGTCGCGGGCGCGCAGCCGCCGCACCTCGTCGCGGTGGCGCCCTTCTCGATCATCGGCGACATCTACCGCGCGCCGGGCTTCCCGGGCGGTATCTTCAACAACGGCTTCGCCGAGAGTTGGCTACAGGAGCGCGCCGACGACGCGCTCCCGGCGCCGGAGGGCGGGCAGGCGTGGGCGATCCAGCGCGTGAACGACGGCGACGCCACCTGCCTCGCGAACCAGAGTCTCCGTCTCCAGACGCAGGATCCGGTCGATTTCACGCAGAGCAAGCCGTACTACGTTTCCGAGCTCATGGACGCGCGCTCGCCGAGCAACTGGGCCGCCAACATCCGGGTGCCGACCTTCATCTCGGGCGCCTGGCAGGACGAGCAGACCGGGAGCGGTTTCGTGACGCTCTTGAAGCAGCTGCCGAAGCGCCGCGACGTCAAGATCATGCTCGTGAACGGCGTCCACTCGAGCTCGATGGAGCCGACGAGCCTCTGGGACTGGACCGCGTTCCTCGACATCTACGTCGCGAAGCGATTCCCGAACATGGACCGGCTGACCCCCTTGGCCGGCGCGATCTACGAGAACATCCTCGGGCCGGGGGCGCCGACGCCACCGCTGCCGCCCGACTACCTTGCCGGCGCGAGCGATCTGGCCGACGCGCGGCGGCAGTTCGAGGCCGGGCCGCGCGTACGCGTGCTCATGGAGAACGGCGCGGGCTCCGGGACGCCGGGTCTGCCGGCGCCGCGTTTCGAGCTCGATTTCGAGAAGTGGCCGCCGCCCGGGGCGCGTCAGACGGCCTGGTATTTCGGGCCGGGGGGATCGCTGTCGAAGTTCAAATCGGTCAGCGACGGCTTCGACAGCTACGATCCGGACCCGGAGGCGCGTCCGATGCAGACGATTCCGGGCCAGGGGCAGGCCGAGTCTTGGGAAATCATGCCGGCCTACGACTGGCGGCCGCTCGTCGCGGGGACGGCGGTCGCGTATGCGACGGCGCCGCTCGAAGCGGACACGACGATCGTCGGCGAGGGCGCCGTCGACCTCTTCCTGCGCTCGAGCGCGTCCGACACCGACATCCAGGTGACGCTCACGGAGGTCCGCCCCGACGACCTGGAGACGTACGTGCAGAGCGGCTGGCTGCGGGCGAGCCACCGCAAGCTCGCGCGCAAGGGCAACACGCGCACCGAGGTCCGGCAGACCCACCTCGAAGCCGACGCCGAGCCCCTGCCGCCGGGCCAGTTCACGAAGATGCGGGTGGGAATCTTCGCCGTCGCGCACACGTTCCGGGCCGGCTCGCGCATCCGGGTGAGCCTCGAGGCGCCGGGCGGCGACCGCACGCGCTGGGCCTTCGACACGTTCGACACCAACGGCATGGTGACGAACGACGTGAACTACTCGCGCGGCTACGCCTCGCGTCTGGTGCTGCCGGTCGTGCGGCGTGCGCCGGCGCCGGCGGGCCTGCCGCCGTGCCCCGGCCTGCGCGGCCAGCCGTGTCGCGCCTACGAGCCGGCGAGCAACGGCGGCTGATCCGCGTTACGTCTCGTTCCCGCCACACGGCGACGCCGACCGGGGGTCGGCCGTCGCCGTGCGCGTCTCAGGCGGCGCGCTCGAGCTCGGCGAGGAGCGCCGGACCCGACCAGGTCCGCCGTTCGCCGCCCTCCGCCGCGCGCACGAGGGCGACGAGGCGGGCATTCACCGGCGCCGTGCGACCCAGGCTTGCGGCGAGGCGCACGATTTCGCCGTTCAACCAGTCGACCTCCGTGGTCCGTCCGGCCTGGAGATCCTCCCACATCGAGGAGCGCGCCTGCGGATCGACCGCGAGCATGCGGCCGGCGAGGCGGGTGAAGATCGCGTTCGGAAGGCGCAGCACGCGGGGAAGCCACGAGGCGGGGAGCGGCGTCAGGCGCGCCGGCGCGATGCCCGCCGCCGCGAGGAGGGCGAGCGCTTCCGCCTGCGCGAGCGCGGTGCATCGGCGCAGGGCGCGGTCGGAGAGCTGCGCCTTGAGCGGCAGATCGGAGAGCGCGTTCACGGGGTTGTTGAGATTGAGGAGGAGCTTCGCCCACAGCACCGGCACCATCCGATCGTGGAGGACGAGCGGCAGTCCGGCGGCCGCGAACGGGGCGAGGTAGGGGTCGAGGCGCGCGTCGCGCGCGACCTCGAGGCGGCCCTCGGAGCCGTGATGGAAACGACCGGCACCCTGGTGGACGACGTTGAATTGCACCATCCCGGGCAGAACCGTCCGACTCGGGAGCGCGGCGCGCAGACGCTCCGCGTTGCCGACGCCGTTCTGGAGGCTCACGACGAGCGCGGACGGGGAGAGGACCGCGGCGAGCTCGCGGCCGGCGTCGTCGGTCGCCGCCGACTTGACGGTGACCAGCGCGAGGTCGGCGCCGCTCGCGGCCGGCGCGGTTGTTTCGAAGCGGATGCGGTCCGGAGCGACGTCGAGGGCCGCGCCTTCCCAGTCCGTGAGGTGCAGTCCGTGCGCGCGTACCTCCGCCGCGATCCGCTCGCGGCCGATGAAGACGACGTCGCTACCGGTCGCGGCGAGCCGGCCGCCGACGTAGCAGCCGATGCTGCCGGCGCCGTAGATCGCGATCCGTCTCGCGCGCATGCCGCGCAGCTGCATAGCCGACGCGGTGCGCGCTCGCCATGCGCCTTGTTACGGCATGGCGGGAGCCTTTTGACGCCTTGTGTCAGCTCGGCTCGCCGCTACCATGCGACGCATGGAAACGGTCATGTCGTTCGCGGCGGAGTGGTGGATGGCGGGTCTCGGCTTCGGCGGCGCGGCGATCGCGGCGGCGCTCCTCTGGCGCTGGGCGCTCGAGGACCTGGTCCTGTCGTCGGTGGAGCTGCCGAGCTGCGAGCGGAGCAGGCCGAATCCGACGCCGCTCGCACGGTCGGACGCGAAGCCGGCGCAGTAGCACCCGAGGGAAGACGACACCTGGGGCCGGCGCGGCGGGCGAGCGTTGCGCGTCGCGTGCGCCGGCTGTCAGGGGACGTGCCGCGCGGCGCCGGATGCCCACTCGTGGACGGCGCCGAAGTACTCGGCGATCAGGCGGTGCGCCCACGAGCGCGGGCGCCAGTGTCCTTCGAAGAAAGCGCAGTGGCTGCCGCGCGCGGTGAGCACGAGGAGGCTTTCCGGGACGCGCCCGAAGAGGCCGCGATGCTCCTCGACGTTGGCGTGTGCGCAGACGGGATCGTCGGCGGCGTTCAGGATGAGCAGCGGGACGCCGACGGCGTCGGCGACCCGCATCGGGTTCGTGTGGGCGTGATAGTCGTCGGCGCTCGCGAAGCCGGCGAAGGGATGCTGGCGGTCGTGCAACTCGCCGATCGTGCGGCTTTGCATGGCGGCGTCCCAGCCCGGATGCGTCGCCAGGGTCGCGGCGTGACGCTCCAGGAAGTAGCGGCGTACGGCGCCGAGGAGATAGCGAGCGTAGAGCCGATGAACGCGGTGGAAGGCGTGCGTCGTGTCGTAGCCCGGACAGTACGCGACCGCCGCGGCGAAGGGCGCGCGGGCGCCTTCCTCGCCGAGGTAGCGGACGAGGAGCCCCGACCCGGCGGAGACGCCGACGGCGTAGAGCGGCGCCGCCGGGACGCGGGCGCGGATCCGCCCGAGCTGGACGCGCAGGTCGGCGGTCGCTCCGAGCGTGCTGAAGCGCGGCGCGGTGAGAGGCAAGGCGCCGTGGCCGCGCCGATTGCAGACGACGATGCGCCACCCGAGCCGGCGGCGGAGGGCGCCGACCGTCCGCCGCATGGTCTGTCCGTCGCCGCAGATCGTCGGCAGCACCACCACGAGGGGCGTCGCCGGCGGGCCCTCGAGGCCGAGCCAGTCGAGCGATACGGTGCCGCCATCCGGCAGGGGGAGCATCTCGGTCTCGTCGTAGCAGAGCGGTGGCGTGCGCGCGTTGCGCCAGGCGAGGAGGGCGAGCTGGAGGTGACGATTGGCGCCCCACCAGGGCGGCCGGTAGGGTTCGCGCAGGGTGGCGCACCGGGTCCGCACATGGGTGAGGAATGGCGTCTCGCGGTACACGAGCTCCGGCGGGTGGGCGACCCGCGTCCGGTAGTGGCGGACGGCGGCCGCCGTCGCGGCGACTCCGGCGAGGAGCGTGGACTCGGTCACCGCGTCCGCCGTGCGCTCACGGACGCGCCGCGAGCGCCTGGCGCACGCGCTCGACCGGCGAGGCGAGCTCGTGCGCGGCTACGAGGACGGCGAGCGCGGCCGCGTCCGCCGGGGCGGTCGGCAGCCCGAGGGCGACCGGCGCCAGCGGTACGTCCGGCACCGGCAGAACGACGCGCATCGCGGCGGCGAGGTAGTCGCGGCCCGCGTCGAGCTTGCGCGCGACGGCCGGCGCGAGGTCGGTCGCCGCGAGGATCGCCGGGAGCGAGCCGTAGCGGGCAACGAGCTGCGCGGCGGTCTTCTCGCCGATGCCCCGCACGCCCGGGAGCCCGTCCGAGGGGTCGCCGCGCAGGAGCGCGAAGTCTCCGTAGGCGCGGCCGGGGATGCCGTAGCGGCGGGTGACCTCCGCCTCGTCGACGACGACGACCTTGGAGACGCCGGTCTGCGGGTAGAGCACGACGCGGTCGGGATCGCGGACGAGCGCGAAGAGATCGCGATCCCCCGACACCACCGCGACCGGGCCGCGAGAGGCCGCGGCGAGCGTGGCGATCACGTCCTCCGCCTCGAAGCCCTCGGCGCCGACCACCGCGAAGCCGAGCGCGCGCAGCACCGCGCGGCCGACGCTCTCCTGCGGCGCAACGGGATCGACTTCGTCGTCGTCCGCGACCCGGTGCGCCTTGTACGAGGGCAGGGCCGCGACGCGGAACGCCGGGCGCCAGTCGTCGTCGACGGCGATCGCGAGGGCCCGCGGCCGGTGGTCGAGGAGGAGCCGCGCCAGCATGTTCAGGAAGCCGTAGACGGCGTGCATCGGGATCGAGTCGGGCACCGAGTGGAAGGCCCGGTAGAGCAGGCTCGAGTAGTCGATCAGCATCGTCGGCGCGCGCATGTCGTGGCGCGGGTGTTACTGGAGGACGCTCGCGGTGCCGACGGTCGCCTTCGTGCCGTCCGCCTTCTCGCACCAGACGTCCACGTGAACGCGGCGCTTCGCTCCCTCGGCGACCTCCTCGCGCACCTTGCCATGAGCCGTCACCGTGTCCTCGGCCCAGATGACGTTGACGAGGCGGACGTCGAGCCCGCCGCCGACCTGCCAGGCAAGCCCGAAGGCGGCGGTCATGAGCTCGGAGACGAGGCAGATGGACCACATCCCCTGGACGACGACGTCCGGGAACCCGAGCATCCGGGCCGCTTCGCGATCGGTGTGGTAGTTCTTCTCGGGTCCGGAGAAGGCCTCGCACATCGCCAGCGTGATGGTGCGGGTGAGGGGCGGGAGCGACGCGCCCGGCCCCTCGCCGATGGCGAACTGGCGGTCGGCGCGCTTCTCGCGCTCGCGGTCGACGACGAGGCCGCGGCGCTCCTCCTCGACGAGGAAGCTCTGGTGGGTGCGGCTCCGCTGCAGCCAGCGACCGGCGTCGTCGGTGAGCAGCACCTCGTTCACGACGTACTCGCGGGTGCGTTTGACGTAACGCTCGACGACGGTGGAGCGGGTGCGGACGACGCCGCCGACCGTGAGCGGCGCGAAGAGCTGCCACTCCTGGCGCGCGTGCAGATTGCCGAAAATGTTCGGCAGGTACCAGGCGAGGCTGCGATAGACCTCGGAGTGGAAGAGGAGGGCGGGCGAGGCGACGGCGCCCGAGGCGAGCGCGAGGCGGGACGTCGGTCCGCCGACGCCCGCCTCGTAGCGCGCGACGTCGTCATCCGTGAGGGTCGTGGCGCGGCCGCCGAGGTCGCGGCCGACGTGGACCTCGTGGGGGGGGAAGAAGCCGGCGATCGTCTCGTTCATCAGCGTGGTCCTCCGTGCGCAGGCGAATCTTGCCCACCGGCGTCGCGTCGTCCATCGCGGCGGCCGTGTGGCGCGCGAGAGCGCTCGCGGCGCAGGGCCGCGACGGCCTCGGCGACCACCGAGGCGGCGAGGCCGAGGAGCGTGACGGCCACGATGCCGTTCACGAGCTGCAGCGGGTTCCAGGCGCCGTCCGGGTCGCGCACCGCGGCGAAGGCGGCCCCGGCCTGCAGGACGAGCGCCCAGACCGTAATCGTGAGCACGAAGAGCATCGGGACGCAGGTGAACCAGACGGGCTTTCCGAGCCGCTTCCGCCACACGGTGACGCCGAGGAGCGTGAGCGCGGCGAGCAGCTGGTTCGATGTGCCGAAGAGCGTCCAGAACGCCATGTACGTCGGCGGCCGGCCGGGCAGGGGAGCGTCGGCGGTCGCGATGAAGAGGAGCGGGGCGCCGATGGTCGCGAGCGTCCCCACGACGGCGCCGGCGCGCGTCCGCCAGTCGAAGAGCTCTTGAATGATGTAGCGCCCGAGGCGGGTCGCGACGTCGAGGGTGTCGAAGACGAAGGTCGAGAAGGCCATCGACCCGAAGACGGTGGCGAAGAGGAGGTGCTCCTTCCCGAGCACGACGCTGGCGAACTGGCCGATGCCGCGCCCGTAGGTGGCGCCAGCGGGCGCCTTCGGACCGCCCGGGGCGGCGATCATGATCGTGACCAGCGCGATCAAGGCGACGAAGGACTCGAGCAGCATCGCGCCGTAGCCGACCGGGCGGCAGTCGCTCTCCTTGGCGATCTGCTTCGCCGTCGTGCCGCCGCAGACGAGTCCGTGGAAGCCGCTGCACGCGCCGCACGCGATCGTGACGAAAAGGAACGGGAAGAGGAGGCCCGTGGCGCCGCCGACCTCGAAGCCCTTGAACGCGGGCTGGCGGATGGCGGCGTCGCCGAAGAAGATCCCGATCGTGCCGACGGTGAGCACGAGGTAGAGCACGAAGCCGCCGAGGTAGCCGCGCGGCTGGAGCAGCAGCGAGACCGGCAGCAGCGAGGCGACGAGACAGTAGCCGAGGAGGATCATGCCCCAGGCTTTGTGCGGGTTGGTGACGCCGAGCGCGAGCAGATCCGAGCACTGCGTCCCGAGCCACACCACGCCGAGGGTCGCCGGCACGAACACCGCCGTGAGCAGCGCGAGCGGCGGGTTCCACCACCGCTGCGCGAGCCCCATCGCCACGCTCAGCAGGAGGTACGCGGTGCTCGCGAAGGCGACCGCGCCGCCCGCGTCGAAGCCGACGGCGACTCCGTCGAGCTCCTCGATGCGGCCGAGGAAGGTCCCGGCGGTGACGTCGGTGAACGCGACGATCACGTACACGAGCGCGAGCCAGATGAAGAGCATCACGCTCACCCATGCGCGCCGGCTCAGGTTCTCCCGGATGATCTCGGCGACCGACGAGGCGCGGTGGCGGACGCTCGCGACGAGGGCGCTGAAGTCGTGGACCGCGCCGATGAAGACGACGCCGCCGAGGATCCACAGCAGGCAGGGGAGCCAGCCGAACTGCTCGCAGGCGACGATCGGCCCCACGATCGGACCCGCGGCGGCGATCGCGCTGAAGTGCTGCGGCATCAGGTACACGGGGGAGGTCGGCACGTAGTCGGTGCCGTCCTCGAGGGCGACCGCCGGCGTCGTCACGCGGTCGTCGAGCCCGTACCGCGAGGCGACGAAGCGGCCGTAGAGGAGGTAGGCGGCGGCGAGGACCGAGAGGAAGATCGAGGCCAGGACCGGCAGGATCATCGGGGCGGAGGCTTACGTCACGCGCGGCGCGCGTTCAATTGACCCTTCGCGACGGGCTCCCTAGAATCCGTGCGATGGCCACTCCTCTCGTTCCATCCGTCGGCTGGCCCGTGTCGCACTGGTTCTATCGGATCGATCGCCTGCGTTGGCGCGGCCTCGACGGCGACGCGCGGCGCGCGGCGATCGACGAAGCGCGCGCGTGGGTGGCGCGGGTGGAGACCGAGGAGGGGATGCAGCTCGTCCCGCTCGCGATGATCGGCAAGGCCGACCTCGGCTTCGTGGCGGTCCATCCCGATCTCTGGCGCCATCAGCAGCTCGCCCAGGAGCTTGCCGCGACCGCGCTCGGGGCCTGCCTCGCGCCGGTGTACTCCTTCCTCTCGCTGTCGGAGGTGAGCGAGTACCTCAGCACCGACGCCGACTGGTCGCGCGTCCTGATCGACGATCAGCAGGTCGATCCGACGTCGCCCGACTTCGCGAGCAAGATGGCGACGTTCCGCAAGCGTATGACCCACTACGTCGAGGCTCGTCTGCACCCGAAGCTCCCCGACAACTTCCCGATCGTCTGCTTCTACCCGATGGCGAAGGCGCGCGGCGAGAAGCACAACTGGTACGCGCTGCCGTTCGAACACCGCAAGAAGCTGATGCAGGGGCACGGCGAGTCCGGTCGGAAGTACGCGAGCCGGCTGACCCAGCTCATCACGACCGCGACCGGCGTCGACGACTGGGAATGGGGCGTCACGCTCTTCGCGGGCGACCTGAAGGCGGTGCGCGACGTCGTCTACGAGATGCGGTTCGACGAGGGCAGCGCGATCTACGGCGTCTTCGGCCCGTTCTACGTCGGCATCCGCTTCGCCTCCGACGAACTCGCGTCGGTCCTGCGGCTGTAGTGGAGGATGTGATGGCGACGCGTTCGTTCCGTCCGCGGCAGCGGCGTCGCCCCGGGACCGCCGCGCCGGGAGGCGCTGGGACGGGGAAGCTCGACGCGCTCGTGGCGGAGGCGAAGGCGGCACGCGCCGCTCGCGCCCACGGCTATCGCGAGCGCTCGCTCGCGCTCCACGGCTGGATCTGCGCGCGCTGCGCGCGCGAGTTCGAAGCCGAGAGTCTCCACCTCCTGACCGTCCACCACAAGGACGGAAACCACGAGCGCAACCCTCCCGACGGCAGCAACTGGGAGAATCTGTGCCTCTACTGCCACGAAGCCGAGCACACGACGCACACGCTCGGCGATTATCTCACCGGCCGCGATCGCGGCCGGTGAGATCGTGCGCCGGCATTACTTCGCGGCTTCGATGACGCCGCAGGAGATGATGCCGAAGGTCACGAGCGAGCCCGGATTCGGCGGGTCGCTGCTGATGACGATCGACTTGCCGATGACCGAGGCGTCGCCGGGCTTGACGGTCAGTTTGGTCGACGAGACCTTGAGCGTGCCCATGCCGTCCGCGCCGGGCGTGATCTCGCCGAGGAGGCCGGCGTCGTGGTCGCCGCCCGGCTGAAGCCGGTGCCCGACGGCGGCCGCGTTGGACCCCGTGCAATCGCCCTTCTCGTGGACGGCGATCGCGTGCTTCTTCCCGGGAGTCAGGGCTTTCGCCGAGATGGTGATGGTCGTCGAGCCTTCGGCCTCGTCGAAGGTGGCGGTGCCGGTCACCTGTGTGCCGCTCTTGGGTTCGAAGGTGGCCGTCGCGGTGGTCGGCGTCTTCGAGCAAGCGGCGACGGAGATGGCGACGGCGAGCAGAATGAAACGATGCATGCGAAACTCCTCCTCCTGGAATTTAGCCGCGCATGATGGCCGAGGTCGTCGGGAAAGACAATTGCCGGGACGCGCGCGTCTGGCTCGCCGCGGGGCGCCCCGTTACTCTCCGGCCGACATGTCATCCGGATCGCCCCCAGACAACGATCGGCTGCGGCTCGGGGTCAGCACCTGCCTGCTCGGCGAGCAGGTGCGGTTCGACGGCGGCCACAAGCACGACCGCTTCCTGACCGACGTGCTCGGGCGCTACGTCGAGTGGGTGCCCGTCTGCCCCGAGCTCGAGGTGGGCATGGGGGTGCCGCGCGAGGCCGTCCGCCTCGCAGGGGACGTGGAGGCGCCCCGCATGGTCGGCGTGCGCACGACGCGGGACCACACGCGCGCCATGCGGCGCTTCGCGGCTGCCCGCGTGCGCCAGCTCGCCGGGCTCGGCCTGCACGGCTACGTCTGCAAGCGAGCCTCGCCGAGCTGCGGCATGGAGCGCGTCCGGGTCTACGGCGGGCGCGGCGCGCCCTCGCGCCGGGGACGCGGCCTCTTCACGGCCGCGTTCGTGGAGGCGCTGCCGCTCGTGCCGATCGAGGAGGAGGGCCGCCTCGGCGACCCCGTGCTCCGCGAGACGTTCATCGAGCGCGTCTTCGCGTACCGGCGTTGGCAGGCGCTCGCGGCGTCGCCGACCCGCGCGGCGCTCACGGCGTTCCATGCCGTCCACGAGCACCAGCTCCTGGCGCACAGCCCGATGCACTATCGGGCGCTCGATCGGTTGGTCGGGGAACGGAAGCGCCGGCGGCCGGGGGCGCTTGTCGCGTCCTACGGAGCCGCGTTCATGGCAGCGCTCGCCGTCCCCGCGACGACCACCAAGCAGGTGCACGTGCTCCGGCGCCTGGCCGGGTTCTGCCGCGAGCATCTCGACGCCGCCGATCGCCGCGCGCTCGCGAGGGCGATCGACGAGTATCGCCGGTTCCTGGCGCCGCTCGTGGTGCCGCTCACCCTGCTGCGCCATCACGTCGAGAAGCACGGGGTGGCCTCCCTGCAGGGGCAGACCTACCTCGAGCCGCACCCGGAGGAGCTGATGCTCCGGAACCACGTCTGAGCCAATGCCGCGGCCGTCGCGTAGGGCCGCAGTTGCGGTGTGCGCGCGTAGCGCCTCGGTCCGATTCTCGCGCCTACGGCGTCATTCGGAGGCGGTGGCAGCAGGCGGGCGGATCGGGGCGGGTTTCTACGGTCGCCGGGGTTCTGCCACCCGGCGACCGTAGGCGGCATCCCGGACCCACCCACCGTCGTCACCGAGGCAGACGGCTCGCGCCGGACCGATACTACCGGCAGCAGGACGACACGCGGTGCGAGACAGCGTCGCCACCGCAGGCAGGCTCGCGCCAGACCGAGGCTCCGGTGCGAGATCGGACCGAGGCACTATCCGTGCAGATCCCTCCGAGCGTCGGTTCGGGCGCCGCACCGGGCTCAGCGCGCCTCGGGGTGGGCCGCCAGCCAGTCGCCGAGCTGGCGGGCGTTTTCAGTCGCGTCGCGTCCGACGGCGTCGTCGCCCGCGAGCGCGGCGGCGCGCTGATACTGCGCGTGGGCCTCGCGGTATCGGCCCGCGTCGTACAGGATCCCCGCGAGCGTGGCGTGGCCCTGCGGGTAGCGCGGGTTGATGGCGAGGGCCCGCTGCACCGCGTCGAGGGCGCGGTCGAGCTCCCGCTCGGCGCCCGCGAGGTCGCCGGCGCGGCGGGCGGCCTGCCCGCGGCGGCGCGCGATCATGGCGAGCCCGCGGTAGGCGATCGCGTGCCCGCCGATCTCGTTCGCGCGCGTGAAGAGATCCTCGGCCTCGGCGTCGGCGCCACGCTCGACGAGGACGAGCCCGAGGTTGATGCACGTGCGCTGGCGGGTGATCTCGCCCGGGTGGAGCTCGAGCGCGTGCCGGTAGGCGGCCTCGGCCTCGGTCGCGCGGCCGGCGGCGGCGAGCGCGAGGCCGAGGTTCATGTAGGGGAGCGCGTCGTGGGGCGCTCCGGCCGTCACCGCCGACCAGAGCGTGAGCTGGTCGCGCCAGTGGCGGTTGCGAGCCACGGTCGTGGCGAAGAGCGCGGTCAGCACGACCGCGACGGCGGGCGTCGCGGCCGCGAGCGCGCGGTGCCCGTGGAGCCCGCTCGCCACCAGGAGCGCGACGCCGACCATGCCGAGATAGAGGCGGCGTTCGGCGACCGGGGTGACGGAGAAGTCCGCGAGCACGACGGCGACCGCCGGCGCGACCGCGATCACGAACCAGAGGGCACCGAGCCGTCGGACGCCGTCGCGGCACGGGTGCAGGACGAGCGCGGCGATCCCGAGGGCGCCGAGGGCGGCGAGCGCGAGGTGGCCCGCGTCGGTGGGCGTGGTCGGGACGTAAGGCGCGAACTCGACCGGGGCCACGACGCGGCCGATCTGGTAGCCGAAGGCCCCGGCGAGGTTCACGAGATCCTGCCAGCGGAGGGCGTGCCGGCCGATGCCGGTCGTGACGTCGGGAGGACGGAGGGCTTGACAGAGCACGACCCCGACGAGGCTCGCGGCGAGCGCGGGCCACGCGCGCCGGAGTCGTCCCGCGATCGGCGCCTCCGGGCGCGGGACGACGGCGAGCGCGGCGACGAGGAGCGCGGGCGTCACGCTGCCGGTCTCCTTGGCGGCGGTCGCGAGGAAGGACGCCGCCGCGACGGCCGGCGCGACCCACCATGCGGGCGTCGCCTGGCCGCGCAGGAAGGCGAGTACGGCGAGCATCGCGAAGGTGCCGGTCAGCACGTCGGCGCGGCACGTGAGCCAGGCGACCGACTCGACCTGGACGGGATGGACGGCGAAGAGCGCGGCCGCCGCGAGCGCCGCCCAGGGCGCTACGCCGAGGACGCCCGCGAGGCGGAGCACGAGGACGCCGTTCACCGCATGGAGCAGCACCTGCGTGACGTGGAAGCCGGTGCTCGTGGTCCACAGGCGGTGGTCGATCCACAGCGTCATGAGCTCGAGCGGGCGGTACATGCGCATGTTCGGGAGCCCGGGAGGCTCGCGCCAGGCGTCGAGCCAGCCGGCGTAGAAGCGCACCTTCTGGTCGAGGAGCACCGTGTCGTCCCAGACGAAGCCGTGTCCGAAGGTGTTGGCGAAGGCCACGACCGCGAGCGCGAAGACGAGAAGGCTCGCGACCGCCGGGGTCGGGGCCCGGCGCCACACGGGCGCGGCGGGGGGCGTCGGTGGCCCGGCAGCCGGCGCCGCGCGCCGGCGCGGGGCGCTCATGCGCCGGAAGCCGCCAGGCCGCGATCACGCAGGCGATGGCGGACGGCGCCGAGATCGCCGCTGTCGATCGGCACGCCGCGCTCCCAGGCGATCACCTGTCCCGAGAGGGGCGAGATGCGCGCGCCCGGCGTGACGATGCCGACGAGGTTCAGGGGGTCGGCGGCCGCGACGAGGAGGATCTCGGCGTCGCCGATGCGCCGGCGCGTGTCGCGGAGCGCCTCGACGGCGTCCGGCAGCGCGAACTGCTCGCCGACGAAGCCGGCAACGAAGCGGCCGCCGCGGATCTCGCCGCGCGCCTCCAGGCGGCGGAGGACGGCGAGCAGCTCGCGCCAGGGCGGCATGAGCGCTTCGCGCGCGAGGAGCTCGCGGAGCACGACCCCGTAGCGCGCCAGGAACTGACGGGCCGCGGCCTCGACGCGCGCCGCGGCGGGAAGCGCGTCGCGCTTGCCCGCGAGCAGCGCCCAGCGGCCGGCCGGGAGCGGGCGGCGCGCCGCGCGTCCGCCGTGGAGGGCGCGCAGACGGCGCTCGGGGCGCGGTCGCTCCTCGGGCGCGATCAGGCGGCGGAGGCCGGCGAAGCCGTCGCCGCTGACGATGCCGCGCACCACCAGCTCCCAGAGCGCTTCTTCGGTCGTGCTCGGGAGGAGTCCGGTCGCGGCGGCGATGTCGGCGGTGAACGAGGCGCCCTCGGCGGCGAGGAACGCCGCGACGTCGCGCGCCGCCGGCGAGAGGCGCGGGCTGTCGGGATCGGGCCGCGCCGTACGGAGGGTGTCGAGATCGGCGCGGAGCGCGAGCGCGAGCGGTGCGGCCCGAGTCGGCGCGAGGCGCCGCCGTTGCGCGGGCTCGGGGGCGGGCGTCCCGGCGCGCCTGGTCGCGACACGGCGCCGGGCGCCGACGGCGGCGTGCTCCACCGCCGGGTCGCTGGTGGTGTCGCCGTCGCCCGGTGCGGAGAAGCGTCCCCAGGCGGCGATGCCCGAGAGGCAGAGGTCGTCGAGGAGCCCCGGCTCGTACGCGGCCACTCGCGCGGGGAGGACGGTGCGCTCCCATGCCGGCGCGGGGAGCTCGATCCCGTGCAGCTGCGCGATGACTGCGACGAGCCCGTCGCGACCGTGCAGGCGTGTCTCGGGAAGCACGTGTTGCCATCGGAAGAGGAAGCGCATGAAGTCCGCCGCCGAGACCGGGTCGATCTCGCGCCGCAGGCGGCCGAGCGTGAGGTGATGGATGCGGGCGAGGAGGCGGCGCTCGCACCACTCGTCGCCGGGCGCTCCCGGCGTGAAGCGTCCCTGGAGCGCGACGCCCTCGCCCTCGAGCCGCGCCATGGCGGCGCCGATCACGGTCGGCGCGACTCCGAGCCGCGCCGCGAGGTCGTCGATCGTCGTCGGCCCGAGACACTCGAGCCAGCCGCGCACCAGCGCGACCGCCGCGGCCTCGCCGTCGCATGCCTGGGGGGCGAGGGCGGGCGCGACGAGGGCGGGGGCGAGCGTCAGCGTGGGGACGAGGGCGCGCGCCAGGGCGAGGCGCTCGGCGGCGACGAGCGCGCGCCTCGGCGTGCCGGCGTACTCCCACGCGGCCCAGGCGGCGCGCTCGCGGAGCACGAGCTCATCCGCCCAGGGCGCCCATGGGCCGAGCGCGTCGGCGGGGAGCCAGACGAGCGTCAGCAGCGCGTCGTGGAGCTCGTCGGCGTGTCGTGCGTCGGGCCAGGCCTGACCGCGTACCGCCGCGATCGCCTCGGCGTCGAGCGCGCCGATCCCGGCCGCGATGGCGGGATCGGCGCGGCGAAGCGCCACCGCGCGGGCGCGTCGTTCTTCGAGGGGCGCGTCGTCGAGGAAGGCGTACGGGTTGGCGTTCAGGATCTCGTGCGCCATGACCGAGGGTGCCGGCGTCTCGACGGCGACGGTCCGGATCTCGCCGCGCGCGATCCGCTCCAGCACCTCGCGCAGACCGTCGGTGTCCATGGCCTCGTAGAGGCAGTTGGCGATCGTCTCGTCGACGAGCGGGTGCTTCGGCGGCTCGATCGGACCGGCATGATTGTCGCCGCACGCCGCTTGCATCGGGAAGACCGCCGCCAGCAGGTCGTCGGCGCGCATGCGCTGGATGTTCATCGGGACGCGTCTCCCGCCGCTGTGGCGGAGCAGCGCGAGCGCGCGCGTCGCGTTCCAGCGCCACCGCGTTCCGAACATCGGCGCCTGGAGCGTCGCCTGGACGAGGTCGTGCTCGAGGGTCGCGAGCCGCGCCATCGCGAAGACGTTGGCGAGCGGGAAGCTGTGCTGCTCGCCGAGCGAGAGCACGATGCCGTCGTCGGTCGCGGCCGCCTGCAGCTCGAAGTCGAAGGAGACGCAGAAGCGCTTGCGAAGCGCGAGGCCCCAGGCGCGGTTGATGGCCCCGCCGAAGGGCGCGTGGATGACGAGCTGCATCCCGCCGCTCTCGTCGAAGAAGCGCTCGGCGACCACCGTGTCGCAGGTCGGCACCGTCCCGAGGACCGCGAGCGTGTCGCGGACGTAGGCCGCGAGCTGGAGCGCGCCGGCGGCGTCGATGCCGCACTCGGCGACGAGCCACTCGACCACCGCCTGGGGCGGGGGCGCGGCGCGGTCCGGGATGCGCGCCGCCAGCTCGGCGCGCAGCTCCGAGACCGCCGCGGAGAGCTCGCGCGTCCGGGCCGGAGCCTCGCCGGTCCAGAAGGGAATGGTCGGCGGCGCCTGGCCGGCGTCCTCCACCCGCACGGTGCCGTTCTCGACCCGGCGGATGCGCCACGAGTGGTTGCCGAGGAGGAAGATGTCGCCGCGCATGCTCTCGATCGCGAAGTCCTCGTTGACCTTGCCGACCCGCGCTTCGCCCGGCTCTTCGACGACGTCGTAGTCGGCGGTGTCGGGGATGGCCCCGCCGCCGGTGATCGCGGCGAGGCGCGCACCCCGCCGCCCGCGCACCCGGCGGTGCACGAGGTCGCGGTGGAGATGGGCGGAGCGCCGGCCGCGGCGGGTGGCGACACCCTCGGCGAGCATCTCGAGCACCTCGTCGAAGGCGCGGCGCTCGAGGTCGCGGTAGGGCCGGGCGCGGCGGACGAGAGCGAACAGGTCGTCCTCGCCGATCTCGTCGGCGGCCGCGATGGCGACGATCTGCTGCGCCAGGATGTCGAGCGGCCTCTCGGAGAGCCGCAAGCGGTCGAGGACGCTGGCGCGGATGGCGCGGACGGCGGCTGCGGTCTGCAGGAGGTCGTCGCGCGTGAGGGGGAAGAAGATTCCCTTCGGCACGCTGCCGAGCCAGTGTCCGGAGCGCCCGACTCGTTGCAGCAGCGTCGCGAGCGCACGGGGCGAGCCGATGTGGCAGACGAGGTCCACGTGGCCGACGTCGATGCCGAGCTCGAGCGAGGCCGTGGCGACCACGACCGGCACCGCGCCCGACTTGAGCTTCTGCTCGGCGTCGAGGCGGATCGTCCGCGACAGGCTCCCGTGGTGCGCGACGACCCGGTCGTCCCCGAGGCGTTCGCTCAGCTGGTGCGCGACCCGCTCGACGAGACGGCGCGTGTTCACGAACACGATCGTCGTGCGGTGGGTGGCGACGTAGCCGACGATGCGGTCGTAGATCGAGGCCCAGAGCTCGTAGCTCGCGATCGCGCCGATCTCGTGATCGGTCGTCTCGACCGCGAGGTCCATCGCGCGGCGGTGGCCGGTGTCGACGATGGCGCAGTCGGCGGTCCCGGCGGCGGTGCGCCGGCCGCCGCCGACCAGGAGCTCGGCCACGCGCTCGATCGGATGCTGCGTCGCCGAGAGCCCGATGCGCTGCACCTTCCTCCCGGCGAGCGCGTCGAGCCGTTCGAGCGTCAGCGCGAGGTGCGCTCCGCGCTTGTCGCCCGCGACCGCGTGGATCTCGTCGACGATGACGGTGCGGGCGCTGGCGAGCGCCGCCCGGCTCTTGTCGGCGGTCAGCAGGATGTAGAGCGACTCCGGCGTCGTGATGAGGACGTGCGGCGGCTTCCGTACCATCGCCTGCCGCTCGCTCCGGGGCGTGTCGCCGGTGCGGACCGCGACGCGGACTTCCGGCAGATGGACTCCCGTGGCGAAGGCGCGGGCGCGGATCTCGGCCAGGGGTTGTTCGAGGTTCTTCCGGATGTCGTTCCCGAGGGCCTTGAGCGGCGAGACGTAGACGACGGTGGTCTCGTCGACGAGCCCGCCGGAGCGCGCCGTCCGCACGAGCCGATCGATCGCCCACAGGAACGCGGCGAGTGTCTTGCCCGAGCCGGTCGGCGCGGCGATGAGGACGTCGCGTCCGGCGGCGATCGCGCGCCAGCCCTCGGTCTGCGGCGGCGTCGGCGCACGGAAGCGCTCGGCGAACCAACCGGCGACGAGGGGGTCGAACTCGAGAGCGTGGGTGGGCGCCGACACCGGCGGCGACGGTACCACCGGTCGTCCCGAGCGGGTAGGCCGCGGGGCGCACCCGTCAGCGGTTGGCGGTTGACCCCCGTGGCGGGATCGGGGACAACGCGACACGCGGGAGGGCGACGGCATGAAGCGCGAGGAATGCATACTCTTCAGCGGCGCCGCGGGCGGCGCGGAGGCCGAGTTCGGTGCCGCGGCCGAGCGGCACGCCATCGAGGAGGTGAACTTCACCTTCGACGGACACCGTGACGCGCGCAGCCGAGGCATCCGCGTCCTCACCCACGAGGAGCTCGAGCACGGCGACGTCAGCCTCTCGTACGTCTCGAAGCTGATGCACCGCCGCTATCCCGACACCGCCATGTTCAAGAAGGTGCTGCAGTGCATCTGGCACCAGGTGAACAACGGCCAGGAGATCTACGTCGTCGGCACCATCCAGCCCGACGACACCGTGAAGGGCGGCACGGGCTGGGGCGCCGAGTTCGCGAAGCTCTGCAACAAGCCGCTCTTCGTCTTCGACCAGGAGAAGAACGGCTGGTTCCGCTGGACCGGCGACACCTTCGAGAAGGCCGCCGACCCCGTGGTCCGGCACCGCCACTTCACGGGCACCGGCACGCGCTTCGTGAAGGAGAACGGCCGGGCGGCGATCCAGGGTCTGTTCGCCCGCAGCTTCGGCGCCTGACGGTCAGGCCGCTCGCTCCTCCGGGGGCGGCACGCCGCGAAACGCTCGCCACAGCAGGAGATCGTAGGTGATCTTCATCGCGGCGCCGGCGACGAGCGGCGCCGCGAGGGATCCCCGCTCCAGGAAGAGCCCCGCGAACGAGGGGGCGACCGCCCAGGCGCCGAGGCGGACGAGGCTCGTCACGCCCGACGCGATGGTGCGCTCCTGCGGCGCCACGACGGCCATCACGTAGGACTGGCGCGTCGGCACGTCCATCTCGACCAGCCCCTCGCGCAGCACGAAGAGGACGGCCGCGACCCAGAAGCTCGGGGCGATCGCGACCGTGACCAGCAGCAGGCTCGAGGGGATGTGGGTGAAGACCATCGTGTTCACGAGACCGATGCGGCGGGCGAGCCAGGCGGCGCCGAAGTGCGAGAGCGCGTTCGCGACCCGGGCCAGGAAGAAGAGGGCGCCGATGGTCGCCGCGCTCGCGCCGAAGCGGGTCGCGAAGAACCACGAGAGGAGGGCGGTGGTGAGGAAGCCGCCGCCGAGCGCGTCGAGCGCGAAGAGAGCGCAGAGCTTGGCGAGGATGCCGCGGGTCGCGGGCGAGACGCGCAGGCGGGCGGGAGCCATGTGCTCGACCGCCGGTGAGAGCCCGAGGTAGAGGCCGACCGAGGCGAGGGCGAGCGCCGCGTAGGCGAGCACCGAGGCGCGGAGCGCCGCCGGGTGCGCGAGGCCCGCGCCGCGCTCCAGGAGGACCGGCAGCCCCGCCGCGACGCTGCCGAGCGCGTGGCCGGCGTCCTGCAGCACGTTGTACCAGGCGAAGGCCCGCGTCCGTCCGGCGTCGTCGGTCGTCGCGGGGAGGATCGCCTGCTCGACGACGAGCGCCGCGCCGCGGTCGCGACCCATGCCGTTCGCCATGCCGAGGAAGGCGGCGATCGCGAGAGCCGCGGGGTGGTCGACGCAGGCGAGCGCGATGCCGCCGGCGGCGGTCGCGACGGCGAGGAGGACGAGCGTTCGCCGTCTCCCGATCCGGTCGCCCGCGAGCGTCACCAGGAGCGACGCGAGCGCGCCGCCCGCGAGGCCGGCGGCGACGACGACGCCGATCGCCGCGACGTCGAGCGGCACCGCGGCGAGGTGCAGGCCGAGCAGCACCCCGATCATCCCGACGCCGAGCGCGCGGGCGAACGCGCTCGCGAGGAGGAGGGTGCGGTCGGTCACCCGCCGCGCGGCAGCTGGTCGAGCGCCTTGCGGACGCCGGCGGCGAGCGCGTCCGGGCGTCCGACCCCCCAGAAGCTCACGAACACCAGACGAGGCTCCTCGCGGCTCGAGTTGTCGTGGATCCCGACCACGCCGATCCGCGACTGGCGGAGCGCGTGGATCACCGGTTGCAGCTCGCTCGGGGCGAGCATGAGCTCGCCCGCGACCGCCGCCCGCTCCGACGAGCCCTGGAACGCCGCCCACGACGTCGGGCTCATCGTCGCGCCGAGCGCGACGCCGAGCTCGGCGGCGCGCAGGTCGGCGCGCGGGATCGCCACCCGGTAGACGCCGTTCTCGTGTTCGCCGCGGAGGCCGAGCACGAGATCGAGGTGCGCGACGTCGAGGTCGGAGCGCGCCTCGGCGGCGGCGGCCTTCTGGGGGCGCGCGGCCCGGACGCGGACAATCGCCTCCTGCACGTCGCGGACGCCGCGAGCGAGCGCCACGGGATTGCCGACGCCGTCGAAGTGCACGAAAAGCACGCGCGGCTCCTCGCCGACGAAATGTCCGTGCAACGCCGTGGCCTCGAGGCCGGCGTTGGCGAGCGCCGAAACGACGGCCTGGAGCTCGTCGGCCGCAACCGGCATGAGGCCGACGAGCATGGCGCCGCTCGCGTGCGGTCGGAAGGCGACCCAGCCGGCGAGCCCCATGCGCGGCGTGATCGGGAAGCCGTCGAGGGTGACCTTGAGGTCGCCGCGCGGCTTGGTGATGCGGAAGACGCCGTCGGGCATGACGGCCCCCGTGAGTCCCGACGCTTCCTCGATGGCGACCGTGTCGAGCCCGCTCGTGCCGGCCAACGGAGGGAGAGGCGCGAGTGCGGGGCTCGCCGGCGCCGGCAGCGTCGCGACGGGCTGGCCTTTGCTCGGGAGCGCGCTTTCCTTCGCGGGCGGGGCCGCGACGGGCGCCGCTGTTTCGACCGCCGCCTCGGGCTCCGGCTTCCGGAGCAACCCGCATCCCGCGACCGCGACCGCGAGCGCCACCGCGACCAGTCTCCGCATGCCGGCCACCTCCACGGGCGGCACCTTAGACGCTTACGGGCGGCGGACGCCAGCGCTCCGACGACCAGATCAGTGACAGCCGAGCGCGGCGACGAAGCCGGTCGCGGGCGCACCGGCCGCGATCCACTCTTCGATGAGCTCGATGTGGAGATGGTGCAGCCGCTTCAGGTCGCGGGGCATCTGTACGCCCTCACCGTCGGCGAGCTCGCCGCGGAGCTTCTTCAGGATGAAGCTGTTCTCCGGGTTCCCGGGGTCGACGCGGAGATGGCCGGCGCTTGCCGCGGCGAAGTTCGCGGGTCCGACCCCGACCAGGCTCGCGTACGCCTCGCCGTCGGCGAGCGAGAGCTGGTGCTCGCCCTGGGCGACGTTGTGGCAGGTCGGGATCGCGCAGGTCGGGGTGAAGATCTGGCGCTGGATCTGCTCGAAGGTCGACGCGATGCCGTCGCAGGGCGTCGTGTCCTTCCCGGGAACGCAGGTCATCCTGAGCTTGTCGTCGTCGCGGATGGACGGCGGATCGGCGGTGAGCGTCGACACGATCGCCTTGCGGCCGCGGCGCCACCGGCCGCCGCTCCGCGACGGCTGGATCGGCGTCCGGAGGCTCATCTGGATCTCGCCGCCGCAGACGTTCAGGTCGGTTGCCTCGACGGGGAGAACGAGGAAGTTCAGCTGGTCCTCGAGGGCCTGGAAGTCGAAGTCGTGCTCCGGGTTCGTGTCGGGCTGCTCGTTCTCGACGAAGAAGCTCTCGAGGGTCTGCGGCGCGCAGCTCGGGAGCCCGGGATCGGTGACGTTCAGGCAGACCTCGACGCGGAATTGGCAGAGGCCGAGCGTCGGATCCTCGTCGCACGCCGGATCGTTGTCGACGCAGCGGATCTCGCGCGGACGCGCCGCGGGCTGGTTCGCGGGCGTGCCGCCGAACTCGGCGAGGCAGTCGGTGGCCGACGCGCCGCCGCCCGGCGTGAGGGCGAACGCCGGCATCGGCGTGAGGGCGAACCCGAACGCGAGGACGAGCGCGCCCACGGTTGCCGTCCCCGGTACGCGCACGGAACCGCCGCGGCGCGGGTCCATGCGCGTCAGGTGAGGAACCCCAGGGTGGAGAAGCTGCCGTTCAGGATCGGCGTGTGGGCGCCGGGTGAGAGCAGCCACTTGTCGATGACGGTGGCGTAGACCTGGCGGAAGTCGACGTTCCACTTGGTGTTGCCGCCGTCGAGGTCGGTGAGGTCGGGGAAGGTGCCGTAGAGGCCGCCGTTCACCGTGTCGCCGACGACGAAGAGGGGCGAGGCCGCGC